>CAYGNM010000077.1:0-231 GCA_964351275.1 uncultured Candidatus Peribacteria bacterium
ACGCGCAGGCGCGGTCCCGGCGGTTCGTTCATCTGGCCGAACACGAGCGCGGTTTTTTCGAGCACGCCCGATTCCTTCATTTCGTAGTAGAGGTCGTTGCCTTCGCGGCTCCGCTCACCCACTCCGGCGAAGACGGAGAAACCGCCGTGCTCGGCAGCGATGTTGCGGATCAGTTCCTTGACGACGACGGTCTTGCCCACGCCCGCACCGCCGAAGAGTCCCACTTTGCCG
>CAYGNM010000077.1:241-5811 GCA_964351275.1 uncultured Candidatus Peribacteria bacterium
GGATTGGACAGATCAGGTCGATTACTTTGATGCCGGTCTCGAGGATTTCGGTCTCCGTGGATTGATCCGTGAACTCGGGAGCGGGACGGTGAATCGAATAGCGCTTCTTGGTGGTGACGGCGGGGAGCCCATCAATCGGTTCGCCGAGCACGTCGAACATTCTGCCAAGCGTTTCAGGACCAACAGGAACGGTGATCGCGGAGCCAGTATCGTGGACTTGAGTTCCGCGTCGGAGCCCATCAGTGGATCCCATCGCAATCGCGCGGACGGAATTGCCATCGAGGTGCTGCTGGACTTCGAGCGTGATGCTGTGCTTGCCGATCGCGACTGTGAGAGCATTGAACAGCGCAGGTAATTGCTGCGCGTTCTCGAACTGACAGTCCACAACGGCGCCGACGACTTGGGAAACGTGACCGGGCATAGGACGGGGAAAAATGCGGGGGGATCCTAGAGGATTGGGGGCTGATGATCAATGCTCTCCGTCTCTTCTTCCGCAGACGCATTGATTTCCAAACGACTATAGTCCGAAAACGATCTCCTGCTGATACCAAGAAATTCTGCTGCAATCCCCTTTTTCCTGTATCGGGCGACGGCCCATTCGATTAATTTCGTCTTCCAAAGAGAAACATTCAGAAAATTGAACATTCTTTGGCTTTTCCCCCCGAAAAATTCATCGAGTGCGTGGTCAAACATTTTGTGGAGTTGCACTGTGGGGAATGTCTGGATTCTCTCGTCTCCCGGAGCGAAGAGGGAAAATAACTGCTCAACTCCGGGTGAAGAGGTCTCCAATTCCGGCGAGCCGCTGACGGATTCTCCTGCTTTGATGTCGGCCAATGTTAGAGTCGGACTGGTATGACCATTGCGGTCGAGTGTGAGGATCACTGACGCGCGGATGAGATCACGCAAACCCCGAACGTTTGACGGAAATAATCGGCTGGCGAGGTAGATCGCCGATTCTTCGGAAAGAACTTTCCCTTCCTTCGCGGTCAAGAATTTTGCAAGTGTGATTTTGTAATCATCACTTCGGCTCTGGAGTGTCGGAACACACAACTTCCAGGCATTCAGCCGATGAAAAAGGGCGGGATCCATATTCGTGGGATTCAATGGCTTGCTGCTCATGGCAATGACACTGCCCTTGTATTCTTTCTCATCCCCGTCAAAACCCACGGGCCGGAATTTCCCGGGGTCGTACAGGCGGAGGAGCTTCGCGTGGAGAGATCGCGGCAGATGCCCAATTTCGTCGAGGACAGCAATTCCACGATCTTTGGTCCTTCCAAAAATCCCGTCCCGCTGAGCATGCGCACCAGTAAAGGATCCTTTCATATGACCGAACAATTCACTGTCGACGACTGCCTCGGGCAAATTGGCACAGCTGAGAACGCTGTAGGAGCGTCCGGAAACGTTGGCGATCAGCTGGGGCAGAAATTCCTTACCGGTGCCAGTTTCCCCAATGACCAGTTTATGGACTGTTCGTTCGCCCTCGAAGCGGGCGATTTTTGTCTTATTCCAGAGATCGATCATTTGCGGGTCCCCCTCAATCACAAATCCCGCATCTTTTCGCACATGAAAGTCTTCAACATTTTCGCAGGATTGTTGCACAAGGAAACTCGCCGGAGTGGGAACATCGTGGGATCCATTCATGGGACGGGCACTCTACTCATCCACCAAAGGGAAGGCAATGCAGGAGGTTCGCGTCACACGGAACGTCGTTTTGCCATCCAATGCCTCACCACATGCACCACCGCCGGCAACATCGATACCACGATGATCGCGAGGATGACGAGGGAGAAGTTGTGCTCCACCGCCGGAATGCCGCCGAAGAAGTAACCGGCCCACACAAAGAGGACGACCCAGACGATGCCGCCGACCACGTTGTAGAAAAAGAAGACGGGATACGACATCTTCGCGACTCCGGCGACGAACGGGACGATGGTGCGGAACATCGGCAGGAACCGCGCGAAGATCACCGCCTTGCTCCCGTGCTTGCGGTAGAACTCCTCCGTCGCGCGGAGATGATCGAGACTGAGGATTTTCCGATGCTCTTTAAAGACCCGCCGCCCCAGCAGTCCTCCAATCCAGTAATTGCAGGAATCGCCCAGGATGGCCGCGACACCCAGAAGGATCGTGAGCAGAACAGGATTGAATGACCCACGTGCGGCGAAGGCTCCGGCAGCAAAGAGCAGCGAATCGCCCGGAAGGAATGGTGTGAACACGAGCCCTGTCTCGCAGAAGATGGTCGCAAAGAGGATCAGGTACGTGAGGAGACCGAACTGGTCGATGATGGCGGCAAGGTGGACGTCGAGATGGAGGAAGAGATCAATGACGGACTGAAGGAAGAGCATGAAAGAAGATGGAAAAGGGAATGTGGAATATTGAATATTGAATATGGAATCGACGTCATTCAACATTCCATATTCTACCTTCCACATTCCTCGTATGAGAAATGAAACGAGGAAACAGCAAGATCATTGGAGTAGCTCCATCGCCTTTTCCATCTGCAGATCCCTCCCCGGTGGCGCGCCATCATTGGTCACGACCACGTCCGGCGTCACCCCGAGCTTGTCGATCTTGCGCCCGAGCGGGGTCTTCCACTCGGCAATCGTGTACTTGAGGCTGGAACCATCGGTGAACTGCGTCACCTGCTGCACGGTCCCCTTGCCGAACGACGTTTCGCCCACAACCTTGGCACGCTTGGCATCCTGGAGTGCGCCGGCGACGATCTCCGAAGCGCTGGCTGAGCCTTTGTTGATGAGCACGATCATCGGCACCAGCGCGTTCACCGTCGGCTCGTCTCCGGTGTGTTCGGTGGTGATGGCGTCGCTCTCCATGATGGAGACGTACGGACTGTTCTTGGGGAGGAACGCCCCGGTGACGACACCGGCCGCATGCAGAAGTCCACCGGGGTTGTTGCGGAGATCAAGGATGATGCCGCGCGGATTACCCGACTGCACCTCGGCCATCGTCTGCAGGAACTTCTTGTCGGTCGTATCCCAGAACTGGAGGAGCTTTACGATCGAAACATTGCGATCCTCCACGATCTCAATTTCGGGGATCACCACTTTCTCGCGCGTCACGGTGACCTCGAACTCCCGGCCATCCCGCCGGATCTTCAGGAGCGCTGCTGAACCTTTCGGTCCCCGTACCTTGCGCACGGCATCATCAAGCGTCAGTCCGCGCAGCGATTCGCCGTTGACCGAGAGGATTTCGTCCTTCGGCTTCAGGCCGGCCTTCTCCGCGGGAGATCCCCGCAGGGGCGAGACGATGCGGAGCACCCCGCCGGTCATCTCGACTGTCGCGCCGATACCCTCGACTTCGCCCTTCATCTGGACTTTAAAGTCCTCGCTCTTCTGCTTGGGAAGGTACACGGTGTAGGGATCGCCCAGCGAATTGACGAGACCCTCGATCGCCTTGTCGCCCGCCCCCTCGACGGTCAGCCGGTCGCGGTAGAGGAAGTTGCGGCGTAGCAGGTTCCATACAGTTTCCAGCACATCGGCTTTGGGTGCGGGTTCGAGCGAGATCCCCTGCACTTTGACGCGGATCACGGGATTTGAGAGCGTCTCCGTCTCGGGTGCGCCCGCGCCGGGGAGTTGGAAGGCCCGGGAGAGGAGCATCGTTCCCTCTTTTCCGCGCAGCGGCCGTTTGAGGCCAAAGACGGTCTCACTGGTGGGCTTCATCCAGCTGCGCTCGAGCGCGAGCGACACGGTTGAACGGTCGGCGGGCGTCACGGCATCCGTGAACTTTTTCGCGGCCGCATCGGAGGAACCGGTGGGGGGGATCTGCAGGAGAATTCCGAGGAATTCGACAGCTTCGCCGCGCTTGATCCCCTGCGTGAACCGGAGCTTCCTCCCCTCTTTCGCAAAGACTTTTAGGGCCTCGCGCGCGTGCGCCGCGCGTACGTACGGGAGCAATGCCTCGGGAACGGTGTCGTACGGGACCACACTCTCTTTCGGAAGCGGGAGCTCCGCAGCTTTGACCGCTGCGCGGATAAAGTCGGCCCGGGTGACGGTCTGCGCATCGCGGGCGTTCAAAAGACCGGTGACGCTCACAGCGGACGCCGCACTGGGAAGCATCAGCGAGAAGATGATGCTCACACTAAAAACACGGGACAAAAAAGCGGAAACGGATCGGGTAGTCATGGCGGGCACTGTAACAGGCGGAGGATTGAGAACAAAATATATCACTCGTTAACTCGTTAATTCGTTCACTCGTCTTCATCGCACACGAGTAAACTAGTAAACGAATAAACGAGTACTCGAACGAACGAATTAGTCCTGTGCAACCACCACCTCCTGTTCCACCAAATGACCTCTCTCTTTCATATTCTCCTTCTTCTGGAACAGCGCCGTGAGCACGGTGAAGCCACCGACCACATAGAGGAGAGTGGGGGCCAACAGCAGCGCAATGAAGTTCAGCGGTGAGCTGGGTCCGGAATGGAGCAGATCACCGACGGTGCGCGGATTGCCCGGCAGCGCATCGGGGAGCGAGACGAGGAAGTTGCTGAGCCCGTGCAGGAAGATGGCGATCGCGAAACCCGTGAGGATTTTGTACCGGCGGTACAGGTCGCGCTTGGGGATGCCCAGCACGTCATGGCACCACTCGAGAATGCGGTACCTGATGCCGCGCGACTGCTGTTCCCGCAGGAACGGCCCCGCAAAGAGCGCGAGTCCGACGTAGTAGCCCATGATGCCGGTCGAGACGATGTGTACCATGCTGGTGAGGATCGAGCGCCCGGCAACGTTACCGAAGAATGCGCCCAGGTCCCGGCTGTCCGGTGTGAGAAGGTATTCGCGCACGAAGCCGAGGAAGTACCCGGAATTTGTGACGTTCTCCGCAAACGCAAAGCCGATGGCAACGAGCACCGCCATCTGCATGGCGTCATCAATGCTCGTCACGTACCGGCGGCCGGCTCGCCACAGAATCCACAGCTTGCTCGCCTCTTCAATCAGGCCGACAAAGAGGAACGAGACGAACATCGCGAGCAGCGAGGTCTGGAGCGGCGAGATGCCGACCGCGGTGCCCGAGACGAACAGGTTCGCGCTCGCGGTAAAACTCTGCGGGACAATCTTGAACAGGAAGAAGTTCAGTTCGACACCGCGACGCACCAGCGCGTCGTAGAAGAGAATGGGAACCGTGGAGAGCATTCCCGCGAAGACCATGCTGAAGACGACACCGAGGCGCTCGCGGTGGTACGGCAGAAAGATCCCGCACCAGACCATCGCCGGGATGGCGGCGGTACCGATGGCGATCAGGTGCGCCGCACGATCAGCGGGACTCTTGTCCGAGAGCAGATGGAAGAAGATCCAGAAGACGAACGTCCCCAGTACCGTGGCCTTGGTCTCCGCATCCCAGTCGCCGAACAGGAGCCGCCACACAATGACGATCAGAAAGACACCCAGCGCGATGGCCTGTCCTTGCTTGGGCATCGAGGCACTCATGATCGCCTGCGTGGCCGTGATCAGCCCAAACGCGAGGATCGTCCCGACAAGAACGCCCAGCGCATATCGCGCCTTCTGATGCTGGATGCGTGCCGTGAGATCGAGACACGCGAGCATCGCCACCGCGCCCAGGAC
>CAYGNM010000078.1:0-1379 GCA_964351275.1 uncultured Candidatus Peribacteria bacterium
GCACGCTCACCTTCACCAACATCGGATTCATTCTCGAGAATGGCGTGATCCAGCGCTTCACCGTGCAGGCTCGTCTTCGAACAGGAGGCGTGCTCGCGCTCGGATTCCTGACGACCGATCCCCTCTTCATCCAGGCGACCGGCCTCAAGTACGGCCGCGATCTTGCGCCGGGCATTCAGGTAGATAGTGCAGGCTGCACCGGTGCCTACGTCTGCCGCATCGCTGTCCACACGCAGTCGGCACGCGCAGTCACCATCCAGTCTGTGGGGAACCTCTCCGTGACCGCAGACTCTGCTCCCGTCACGAGTCACCAGATGCTCCTCGGCAGCCGGTCCGATGATGTCCTGCGACTGAAATTCAGCGCGACAGACGAAGACGTCATCGTCACGTCTCTTTCCATCAACGGCGGAAACGATTCGATCGCCGGGCTCGAACTCTCGCTGGAGGGATCCTCTCTTCCATTTGCGTCCGCGTCTCCGGCGCAGTGTGAGACTGTCTACAGTGGACGATTCTGCGCACAGCGATCCAGTGGCCTCTTTACCGTTGCCCAGGACCGAGATGCTCGCATTGTCGTCCGGGCCATCCTGAAACCCAAAAATGAGGGTGGTATCTCGGGCCAGACGTTCACACCGTCGCTGACAGCCTCGGTCTCGACGGACATCGCCGTCACAGCGCGGGGACACAGTTCCGGTCGTGATCTCGCACAGAATGACGGCGACAGTACCGAAGACGGCGAAGTGATTATCGGCCGGGCCACACCGGGCGCAAACAGTGCGATCACCGGATCGACGCATGACACGGTCGCCGCAAAACTTCTTCAGATTGAGAATGCGAGTTCCGATGCGGACCAGTCGCCGATTCCCTTGGGTTTATCAACATTCGCGCGATTTCGCTTCACGGCAATTCCGAATCAGAACAACCGCGCGGTCGTTCTCAAGAAACTTATCTTCACTGTGAGCGCAACAAACGTCACTGTCGATACGTCCGGCCTTGTGCTCTTGAACATCGCCGATACCAGCAGAACCGCGCCGTGCACATCGTCGAGCAACACGGGAATCATCACCGTTACCTGCGCGTCGCTGGACTCGAGCGGTGTCAGCACAACCATCGATTCGGGCGGGTCACTCACCCTCTCTCTCAGAGGAACGATCTCCCGAGGCACGGACAACGGGATAAGCATCCTTCAGACCTCACTCGGACTACTCGGTAACCGGACAAGTCCGGGGACCCTCGAATGGACGGATGGGATCTCGTCCTTTGATTGGGTCGATCTTCCGGTGACGCAGGTGAAGTCGACCCAGTACAAGAGCTAAGATTGGCGAATTGAATAGAAATTCGCTATTGACGTTAGGGTGTACAGATGTACACTTTTTCTATAC
>CAYGNM010000078.1:1389-5739 GCA_964351275.1 uncultured Candidatus Peribacteria bacterium
TATACTTCTGCCCCCTTCATGGACTCCACAACGATCGCATTATTCCGTGGCAAAGAAATCCGAAAGATATTGCATAATAGTGAGTGGTGGTTTGTCATCTTCGATGTCGTTGCCGCCCTCACAGATTCGATACAACCAGATGGGTATATCAAAGATATGCGGCGTCGTGATGCGGAGTTATCCAAAGGGTGGGGGCAAATTGCCACCCCCCTTTCGATTCAGACTTCCGGAGGCCCTCAAATGATCAGTTGTGCCAACACCGAGGGCATCTTCCGAATCATCCAATCCATCCCCTCCCCCAAAGCTGAGCCATTCAAGCGGTGGCTCGCGAGGGTCGGCTACGAGCGTGTCCAAGAGATTGAGAACCCTGAACTAGCGACAAAACGGACACGGTTGCTCTACAAATTGAAAGGCTACAGTGACGATTGGATCGAGAAACGCATGCGAGGGATTGCGATCCGCGAAGAGCTGACCGATGAGTGGAAAAATCGCGGTGCGAAGGATCAAGATTACCAGATTCTGACTGCAGAAATCTCCAAGGCGACATTTGGCGTCACGCCGAGTGAATACAAGAAACTCAAGGGCTTGAAGCGGGAGAATCTCCGCGATCACATGGACGATTTCGAGCTGATTTTCAACATGCTCGGCGAACGCGCCACGACCGAAATCCATCGGAACGAAGACTCCAAAGGAGTGCCAAAATTGAAAGCTGATGCCAAAGCGGGTGGTGACATCGCCGGAGGGGCGCGGAAAAATCTGGAAAAGCGGCTAGGACGGTCCATCGTCTCGAAGAAGAATTTTGTGAAGACACCGGAGAAGAAACAGTTGTTCGAGAGATAGGATCACATCAACCCATCAAAAAACCCCACAATCGCTTGTGCCGTCCCCGGCGGCCACACATGAGGGTAGTAGGTACCATCGCGTTCGGTATCGATCGTGTGCGGACAAAAGACGACAGGGCTCAGCGGACACCCGTTGTACTGCGCGCACGAAAGTGACCGCGGTTCGACCGCTTGAGCAGCCGGTGCACACGCGTTTTCAGCGATGCGGATATCGCGCATGCGTTCGGCGCTGGCATGCGGAGAGGAGCCATCCTTCGGGTTATTGATGATCAGCGCAGCAGAAGGACCGGTACAGTTGGCCATGGTGGTGGACCCGCCGACGGTAGCCGATCCGCGGACAATGCCGCCACGTGCGCAGGCAACCGAATTGCCGAACCATGCACCAAGCGAATGGCCGACGACGAAAATGCGGTCGAGATCAATGCACTCGCTGTCGCCGATCTCTCTGACAATCGCATCGAAGAACGCGAAGTCGCGCAGCTGCGACGCTTTGTCGCCGCCATCGGACCAGGTGAAGCTCCCCTTGCCGGTGGGGATCGCTGCGGGATACGCAATGAAATAATTCTTCGCCGCGCGGTCTAATCCAAAATATTTCCGCACCTGTTCGTTGCTGTTGGTCCGACCGTGGAATGCGACGATCAGCGGTGACGGCGTGTGAGCATTCGCATCGTCCGCTTTGGTGAGGAGGTACTGCCGGTCTAGGCCATTGACCGTCAGAACGAGAGACGGACTGCGTTCAGCCTTGCCGCAGCCAGGAGAGAGATTCCCGACTGCACGGTCTTCTTCGTGCCGGACGAAGCGCGCGATCAAATCGGCAGCTCGCTCGCGATTGATCGGCTCCCAAGGAATGTAGGACCAGCTGGAAAGAATCTTCTGACTCTGGAGGACATCGACGTACGGCGCGTACCAGTGCTCACCCGCGTACTCCTGCACAACGTTCCCGTACGCGAGCACAATCATCTTCACGGCTTCGGCAAAGTTGATCGGCTGCGCGGGTTTGAAGATGGTGCGGGACCCGACGGTGTACCCACTGACGATCCCGCGCCGCTTAGCGGCGCAGACGTACGGCGCGAACCATGCGTCCTGCGGCACATCGGCAAAACACTCGCCGGATGCCGGTTCCACCGTGCCGCGGGACCGGAAGACGAGCTTGAGAAATTCTGCGCGGTTGACGGTCTCCGCCGGATGGAAATTCCCATCCGGATAGCCGTCGATCGAGCCTTTGCCGATGAGATAGGAGACAGATTCCTGATAGCCGAACCAGGACTTGGCCATATCGGGGAACGGCGCAGGGGCGGCATGAACAAGAGACGTCTGCACAGGCAGAATGAGCAGAAAAATCGCAGCAATAATGGAATGGGCGCGACGGGTCAGTTTCAACATGAGTGGACGGCATCATAGCAGACCGTCTGTCAAATAGACCTATTTTTTCATGATTATTGGCTAAAGGGATTTTCTTCGACTGAGACTGGACAAGTTGATTTATAGATGGTATAAAGTACCCTTTTTCTATTTATACAACTTTTATTCATATGCGCAAATCACTCCATTCTGTCCTCGTCCCGATTGCCTTTCTCATGGCAACGAGCACGTTCACCGGAATCAACATCGCCTCCGCAGCGCAGGTCTACGGCGAATACGCCGGGACAAATCCGCGCTTTGTGATCGCCATGACGGATGACAGGTACAGCGCCATTCCCGGAGAGATGATCACGTACCGGATCAGCATGACCAATGAATCGCTCGTGGGCGTCGCCAACGTGCGTCTGACCGCCACTCTCCCTCGCGAACTAATTCCGGCATCCGCATCCGACGGCGGTTTCTTTCTCGGGCAATTCGCCCAGTGGAACGGACTTGGCTTCACGCCGGGTGAAAATAAAATCGTGACGCTCTCGGCCACCGTGCCGGTCTCCATCCGCAACGCCGCAGTCATCATCACCACGTCGCAGATCGAGGGAGGACCGGCCGCGCAGGACACGACCATCGTCCAGAGGACAGGCATGGGCAAAGGCAGCGGACTCTCCATTGCGAAGACTCCCGAAACCGTCGAGCCAGGAGGAACCGTGAACTACGCGATCACCGTGACCAATAACGATGCAGAGACCAAGACCATCGAGGTCCGCGCAACATTCGACCGGAATCTGACCTACGTGACCGCCTCGGATCAGGGACACAGCAGAGGTCTCACCCAGGCCGTTTGGGGCGAATTGTTCATTGGGGCAAATGCATCGGCAACCGTGAATCTGACGCTCCGCGCCTCGCAGGTCGCAAAACCGGGCGAAGCCCTTCAGCTGAACGTCGAAGCCAACTCCGCGAGGGCAAGCGACACGACTGTCGTCGACGGATCTGCTCCGCACGTGGTGGCAGTCGCGGTCAACCAGAATCCGATTGTGCAATCCACGTATGGCACGTTCGGACTCCCGGCTCCCGCAGATCCGGCGATGAGTGATGCGCGACTCCTCGGTCAGACGAACTCGGTTCTGCAGGAGAGCATCGAGAATCAATTGCTGCCCCAGACCGGAATCGAAGATTACACGGGAAGCGTGGAGAACCTCCGCGCTTTCCTCCATCCGATGAGTGCTGGAAATTCTGGGAACGGAGCGGGTGTGATTCTCGTCATCCTCGCTCTCGGTGCGTTCTCCGCGGGCGGCTTCGCCGCACGGAAGTACTTCACCCTTTCTTAACGTGCGCACGCCATCGCCACACCACTGGCGTGGACTCCTGCTTGCAGGTGTCACTCTGTGTCAGCTTGTTCTCGCTGTCCCCGGTGCGATTGCCGCCAACGGCTGCATCGACATCGTCAATGAAGCATTTGACCAGTTCGGCAACCATCTGATCTTTTCCCCTGTCCTCACCTATCGTCTGGATGGGGCACTCACGACACAGAATGGGACGAACGGACTTGCCCGCTTCAACGGTGTTCCAGAAGGAACCCACGTCGTTTCGCAGGATGCCGATGCCGGATGGACGCTCTTCTCGACGACACCGGTCGGAGGTCAGATATTCGTCTTTCCCGGTTCGACCTGCGTGACCGCAGTTTTCAAGAACCGCCCGAAGGTCGCCAGCTCCAGTTCATCGTCAAGTTCGTCATCATCAACATCGTCGTCTTCATCGACGTCGTCCTCCAGTTCATCCACGTCATCGTCCTCATCCTCACTATCCTCCACGTCGTCGAGTTCTCCCTCGAGCAGTTCGTCATCGTCGAGTGCAACATCATCCTCGGGTACCTCAAGTTCCTCTTCCACCTCGAGTTCTTCCGGAACGTCCAGTTCGACATCATCCTCATCCTCCTCTCTCTCCAGCTCATCCAGTTCGACTTCCTCCGGCACCTCGAGTTCTGTGTCGTCCAGCTCGACGTCATCCAGTGGAACCTCCAGTTCCCTCTCGTCCAGCTCGTCTACGTCTCTCTCGAGTTCGTCCACGTCCTCTTCTTCATCGGATTCGTCATCGTCCTCGTCGCCTCCGGGTGGTGGACCCGGTGGTGGTGGAAGTACAGGCGGTGGTGGAG
>CAYGNM010000079.1:0-5607 GCA_964351275.1 uncultured Candidatus Peribacteria bacterium
CCGATATCCCCGAGCCGAAGGCCGCCATGCCCGCGATGGCGGGGGGCGGAGGGATGGGGATGGGGGAGGATTTTTAGCCGCATCCCTCCGTGGATGCGGATGTCGTACAAATGATTAGCCGCGCCCCTCCGTGGGCGCGGTTTTGTTGTTTCATTTATTGCGTGCCCGCCCGCAGCCGCGAAGGGCTGCGGCTATCGCGTGTCGATGAATGCAAAATCGAATTCCGTGACGGGCCATTTCCCGGACGCCGATGACCACGGATATTCCGTCGATATTTTTGATAATCCGGCCTTTACCGGGTTGGCATGAACATACTGCAATGCACCAACCGCATCATGAACAATGCGTATATGGAACCTGCCCTGCCACAATTTCGGAATTCCGGTATCGAAGGTCAGACCGGATTTGTAGCACCCCATCACATGCGAAATCGTTCCAGGTGATGGAATGTTGAGAAGAAAATGACAATGATCCGGCATCACAACGAATCCATGGAGGAAAAATGGATGAAGATGCTGCACACGATAGAGACATTCCACCGCCTCACGTGCACGTACGGAATCTGCGAAGAACGGGATACGTTCGTGCGTCACGGTCGTGATCAGCATCACCCGATCATTGCGAATGGGATGGCGTTGCGTCATGGAACGACCGTAGCGCACCCCTCCGTGGGTGCGGAGATAGCGATTCACAGAAAAATATGACGACCTCGATTTTTCCGCACCATGTAGACAAAAAATCCGTTCCATACACCCGTGGAACAGAGGGGTCATTTTACATATTGCAACCTTGGAATGACAAATTGGCAATTCCAATTGCGCCCTCACGTCATCGGGGGAGACACTATTGACGCTCTTTTTCATCGGAAGACGGTCTTCCGAAAGAGCTGGTCCTCAAAAGGAGAGAATAATGCTCAAAATCCTTTTTTGGATTCTCTTCCTCATCGCTTGTGCGCTCTGTATCACAGGCCTCTCGGGCCTTGCTGATGACCGGGGATCCTGGATTGCCGCTTCGCAGTTCGGAGCGGGATTCATTATCCTCTGTGTCGCAGGGGCCATCAGTCTTCTGATCAGACGGCAGAATGCCTGAGGAGGAACACGGAGGTGAGGTTCCGCAAACTTCACCTCTTTTTTTGACGAACAGCGGACGTGCAATGGCCGCATCCGCACGTCAGAAGACGTGCGCAGGCATTCCTTCACGCCGCCCTCTCTTTTGAACGAACCACCGTATCCATCGGTACTTCAATGATCACCGGCCCAGCGCCCTCGACCTTCACCAGGAGCACCTGACCTTCCTCTGCACCTTCACCAGGCGCGCCGAGAACTTCGTACATCGCATGTGCGACAGTCACCCGCAAACCAATCGGAAGAGCGTGCCGCTCGATTGTGTTCCGAACCGAATCCACAGTCTGGCAAAACTCATCGATGGGAATACAGATCATGTCACCCCGGCCGTAGCGGGACGGATTGAGTTCACGCAGATAGACATCATCCCCCGTCATCTCCTCCACGACACACGGACCAATCTCCGAATACATGAGCGTGTCTCCGCGTTTCAAAAGCGGCCGCATGGTGGACAGCTCATTATCATTGCCAGTATTTGAAGAGGGGGATTCCGCCATGGGATGCGGAACTCTAGTACCACAAGCGCAAAAGTCAATGGTCACATCCCCAACGCCCGTACATTCCACCCCACCGTCAGCTTGGTAAGATTCACGACCTTCTGCCCCACCTTGAAGTTGCAGACGACGGGATCGAGCGGGAAACGGTAGACCGAAACAAGCAGCGTGTTGCCGTTTTTGAAGACGTAGCCGGGACACGTCCCCGTGGACCCCGCAAGCTGGCCGAGCTGCGGGATCGCGCGTTCCCAGTATTCAACGTACGAGCGACTAAGTCCCGGATCGATGGGCGCATCAGCGGCGATGCGGACCTGCGGATGGACGAGTGTCTCCACAAGCGTGAGGCTGCTCTTCCAGATGGTGTTCTCGGCGGATCGCGCAGTGGGCGCCACGATGCGTGTGACGATCTCATCACTGATAATCGGGAAGAGCGCCGTGGTGACGGGGAAGAACTGGATCCCGCGGATGGCGGCGTCGGACCCATCAAAGAATGTGGCATAGTCGGCCTTGCCGCTCCAGAGAATGGAGAGCATCGGGTACGGGAAATCGATGGGGAAGCTGCCACTCCCCTTCTCGGCATTCAGCCAGTAGACGCGCGCGGCCTGCGACTCCTGGGCATACATCCAGATCCCAAGATTCTCGAGGTTCTTGTTGCCGGCCGTGTGCCCGAAGAGCGCCAGCGAATACCAAGCGTGCATCGCTTCCGAGACCGATTCCTGATTGGTGGCATCGCCGAAACTGGTGAGACCGTTCGCCCAGCTGTGGCCGCCGTACGGATCGAAGTAGCGCAGGTACGGGAACGAAGGATCCTTGCGATTGGACGAGGCGATATCGCGCGCGAGGAGTCGGAAGCAGTCGCCGTACTGCTGAAGGAACGACGGATCGAACCGCGCAACGATTGCCGCCGCATGGAGCAGGTAACCATTGTGGAAGTGGTGGTCGTTGTAGTGCTCGCTGCCGAACCCGACGGGGAGCGTGATGATGCCGCCGCCGCGCGGATCGAAGGCGAACGTGAGCGGACTGCCGGGCTGGGAGGAACACGATTGCGCCAGGCTGTATCGCACCTGTGCGACGGCGCGGTCACGCAGTTCCGTCTGCCCCATCGTATCGGCAAGTTCCGCCAGCGCAGCGGTCCTGTTGAGAAGTTTTCCGACCGAATAGACGTCACCGGTGGGCGGCTGATTCCCCTCGATATCGCTGCGCAGAAGATCGCGGAGTCCCGGGTCAGCCAGCAGCGACGCCACCGGTGGGAGAGACGGAAGGATGGACGGGCGCGGGAGGGTCGTGCGGAAGCCTTTCCCTTTAAAGAGCCGGACGGGTCCGCGGATGGTCTCAAATGTCCCGAGTAGCTTGGCCGGATTCCCCTCGATGAACGGCCGGGGACCGTCATCCGTGGCGTTGTACGAGAGCGTCGAATACTGGTGGGGCAGGATGCCCATGATGGTCGCCACCGGGAAGCGCAGTGTGGTCGAGACATCGGTCGCGGTGACGTCGTAGCCAGCCTGCGTGCCGGTGTAGGGGCGCATCGCGGCACCCAGGTACTGCGCGGGATCGCTTCCCGGCGCGATCGCGGCAACGGTCAGGAGCGCTTTGCCGGTCTCGAAACGAATGGTGACCGTGCTCCCGTTGACGGAGAAGGCTTTGCTGATGGGGGAAACGAAGAGATACGTGGTCGCGGTTCCCTGGACGAGGAGCGCCGATCCGCATTCTCCCTGGCAGTCGACGGCTGTCGCGCGGCTCTGGTTGGGAAGTGCGGCCGTCAGAGACAACGCGAAGGGCCGGATGAAGACGAAGGGACTGCCCTGGATGAACGTCGCATCGAACTGCGCTCCTCCCGCATCACGGACTCGGTAACTGACATCCCAGTCTCCCGCGACGATCGGCGTGGCACCGACGGGAATGGTCTTGCTGAAAATGCGCAGAGGATCGCGGTCCTCCCCGAGAATCGCCTTGTCCTGAACACGGCGCGCGGGCACCGAGAGTGTGAGTCCGCCAGGAGAAAATATTCCTTTCATCGGCAATGCGAACACGGGCGCGGGCCACTGATCGAGCATGCCGCTGCTCCACCAGGCATTCGTGCGGACCGGACGCGCGATACCCGCAGGAACCGTCTGGATGCCGAGTCCGGCTGGGAGTGGCGCGAAGGCAGTCTTGTCGGCGACGCCGGGGACCGTGGGGGTGCGACTCGCGTCCGGTTGAAGACGATCGATTTTTGGCGCGACGAACGGACGCAGTGGGGCAGCTGGTCGTGACGGCGCGGACGGACGTGTCGTCGTGGTGGCCGATCCGTCGAGAGCGCCCACGGGAGCCGACGTCACCGATGTCGCCACAGCGACACTGACGACTCCTGCAAAGAAGACGAGAAGGCCGATACTGATGGAGCGATAGGACATCAATTGTTTGCGGTAGAACGGGGGAAGAGCCATGTGTAGAGAGCGATGACGGGGTTATCGTCGATACTGCGCTCCTGCTCAACCCACGCTCCGACGGGGAGCCCGAGTGGCAGCGTCTCGATGCCATCCGGATACTGCAGCAGCTGCAGATCGACGCTGAGGAGCTGACTCTGGGCATTGTAGAGCGGATCGACGCTCGCGACGACCGCTTCAAGGGGCCGACCGTCGTTGAGGAAGTCCGCCTTCACCGACGCCTGCATGCCCGGTCGCACACGGGTCACGTCGTTCGCGGAGACCAAGAGGACGGCATGGACGCGCAGGGTTCCCGGCGAATTATCGACAATAGTCGCGATCTTCTGGTCGGCTTGGACGAAGAGACCGGATTTGGCATGGATATTCGTCATGATCCCCGGCCGCACGGCGAGGATCGGCGCTTCGTCATGCCGCCAGGCGAGAGTGTCGGGATCGGTGACGATGCGGGTGACCGTAAAGAGCGGTTGGTCCTCCTCCACGCGCTGATACTCCTGCACCATCACGGATCCGATGGTCCCCTGGATGGGCGCGCGCACCTCCACCGTTTCGCCGGCGATGATCGCCTCGACAGCGGTAAAGACGCGCGGCGTGATGAACGTGCGGGCGAGCACCCACCCTTGGATCGAAACGAAGGCGATGACGACGATGCCGATAGTGAGATAGGAGGAAAATTTCATGGGATCAGGCGGCGGCAGTTTGACTGATGGACGTCTGGGTTGCGGTCATGGATTCATTCTGCGAGGGCATCGCGCGGCGGCAGAGAGAGAACAGGGAGACGCTGTTGAAGACGAGCCACACGGACGTGAGGAGCGCCACAGAGAGACGGCGCTCGGTCATGAACAGCACGGGAAGCGCACCGATGGAAAGCAGGAGAAACAGCAGATGGAACATCACCGGCTTGATGTAGTCGATGTTGCTGCGGGTGACTCCCGAGGGTTTCCATTGGAACTGGATTCCCGTGAGCACCGTCAGCCCGGCGGCAATGTGCGCCGAGAACGCCCCAAGGGCGACCACATACGTCCGCCATCTGGGCCAGCGACCGAGCAGATGCGCAGTCGAGACGTACATCATGACAAAGGAGGGTACGAAGTGCTTCGCCCAGTTCGCCGCACCGTACGGCACATCGAGCGGCCGCCAGCCGAAGTAGACGTACAGCAGCGGCAGCAGATAGAAGATCGCGACCGAGATCCCGCTCGTGAAGAAGAGAGCCGTGTGCATGTACTGGAGCTTCTGGTCGAGCGTGAAGCCGCGGACAAACAGCGGATTTTTCTTCAGGAGGAGTTCGTACCCGCCGCTCGCCCACCGGAACTGCTGCCGGAGGAAGTTCTCGACGGTCTCCGGTGCCTGTCCGAGCGCCAACACCGTCGGCAGGTACATCGATTTCCAGCCGGCTTCGTGGAGCAGCACCGACGTCCAGATATCCTCGCTGTGCGATTTGTCGTACATGCCGCCGACCTCCCGCACCGCGGCGGCGCGAAACACGACGTTGGTGCCCACGCAAAACGCGGCATTGAAGCGGTTCTTCCCCGGTGACAGGGGTTTACAATCCGAAGACCTTCATCC
>CAYGNM010000080.1:0-981 GCA_964351275.1 uncultured Candidatus Peribacteria bacterium
GTGTGTTTGGTGGTGGGGTTTGGGAGCAAGAGCTGACCTCGGTCTGGCATTGTTAATGAAAAGCGGGCCGAGAGGTCCGCTTTTTTATGACTTTAATGGCAATCGTTATGTCGTCGCAAAAGGATTAAAGTTCGTCCCCCGGTCGTAGTAATCCTCCCGTTCCGCTTTCTTGAGGAAACCTACGATGCCGTAGGTCGCAGGCGTGAAGAGGACCTCGATCGCGACTTTGAAGACGTAGTTGGATACGATGAGGGTCCAGAAGATTTCCCAGGGGAAAACGCCGAAGAGCGTGGCAATCGTAATGAAGCCAGCCGTATCCACCGCCTGTCCGATGAGCGTCGATCCGATCGTGCGCATCCAGAGCATTTTGCCAGCCATCATCACCTTCATCTTCGCGAGGACGTACGAATTGCTGAACTCTCCGAGGAAATAGGCAGCCAGACTTGCGACAACGATCCCTCCGCTACTTACGCCGCCGAGGATCGCCGCGTAGGCGTTATCTCCCGCGTAGCCCTGCCATTGCGCTTCGCCGGGGAGGCTCTGCACGACCCAGAAGCACCCGCTCATGAGCGCCGAGGCCGCAAAACCAACCCAGATCACCCTTCGGCTCGTCCGGTACCCGTACACTTCGGTGAGGATGTCTCCGAAAATATAGCTGAGCGGAAACATCAGAGTACCCGCGTCGAACGCCAGCGGCAGTCCGCGGATGCTAATGCCCCAGTCGACGATCTTCGCGGACGAGGCGATGTTGCTGATCAAAAGAATCGTGACGAACGCGGCCATCACGAGGTCGAGGTATTTGTAGTGTTTCATAAATTGCAGCGAAAATAATTTGGTCGGGACGGAGGGACTTGCCCGGCTTCGTCTGTGGACTTCGCCGAGGCTTCGTACAATCGATAGACCCATCTCGGCGTAGTTCCCGAAGGAACGAAGCCGGATGGTCGGGACGGAGGGACTTGAACCCACGGCCTCCTGGTCCCA
>CAYGNM010000080.1:991-5124 GCA_964351275.1 uncultured Candidatus Peribacteria bacterium
CTACCAACTGAGCTACGTCCCGATTTGGTGTTCAGATTGTAAAGATCCTGTTTCGAGCGCACAACGTGCGTTTTCAAACCGAAATCGCGGGCGATTTCGATCAACTGAGCGGAGCTTGTCCTGAGCCCAACGAAGGGTCCCGATATTGGAAGAATAGTCGGAACTTGGAAAAATAACGAGTGTCGATTAGCTTCAGAAATGATTCTTCAATATTCTCCCAAGAGCATCATCCATCCAGCATTGATGTTCCCCTTCATTTTCCACCAGCTGAGTCGCATCTTTGTAGAATGGATTTTCTGGCCGCACCAGAACGTAGAGATTCTTTTCCTTCGTGTAATGTCCGAGACCAACATCACGGAGCACATCGTTGACGAACCAAGGGCGTACATCACTTCCGGCATGTGCCATCAATATTCCCCTTGGACTCAATAGGTCTCCCGCTGCCTTGAATGCTATTCCCTGATAGGAATCTCCTGAAATGGAGTATCGAAGACCGCCGCAACTTTCGTAGATGATGTCGAATTGCCCAGGGGGTTTTGTCTCCTGTGGAAATGTACCAATCCATTGCTGTGCGATATACGGGTCAGAAAGAAGATCGTATATCGCAGCACCAGTGATGGATCGCAGCTCTTCAACAGCCTGTAACTGCCCGCTGTCGATTCTCCGGAGTAGTTCAGAAATCCTGCTTTGCAGTTCACCGGATAGTGTACCAAGTGCCCGCACCGCTTCTCTTGAGCGGTTGAGAATGTCCTCCATCCCGCCGCGAGGTATTCCCAAGTATGGATTCACTGGCGTGAGATTGATCGTTTCTACCTTGCCACCATGAGGATGCAGCAGAGTATGTGCCTCATACGCGGCAACCCCTGCACCGGATCCAACATCGAGGTACTTCGTTGATTCTTCAACGTAGCCTCGGTCAATCAGCAATTGCAAAAGTTTCCGCGCAGGCTCATGGATTTTCTTGCCATTACCGTAATAGCTGGAAACAGAACCAAGCTTGGGCGCATTGATCGTTCCTGTGAGATGATCATGCTGCCAGCGAAATTCCTCCTCTGGATCACGTCGATGAATATGTCCTTCTTCCCACGCAATGCGAATACCTTCTGTATAGCTGTGCTTCCCTGAAACATTCATACGTTTATATAAACAAGAAGACATGCTTACGTCAACATCCATTCAGATTATCAAATGAACAGTACGCAAAGCAGCTTCGTAGCAGCAATCAGGCTGTTTGAGGAGTATCGTGATTGTATGCTGCGAGTCGGTTCCCCCGCCCCCGTCTTCTCTCTCCCCGACCAAGACGGCAAATCTCATTCTCTGAGCGCCGAGCGCGGCCACTTCGTCCTCCTCTATTTCTACCCGAAGGACGACACGCCGGGCTGTACCACGGAAGCATGCGGATTTCGCGATCAGTGGAACGAACTTCAGAACAAGGGAGTTCTCGTCTTTGGCGTCAGCAAAGATTCAGTCGACAGTCATAAGAAGTTCGCTGATAAATTCTCCCTGCCCTTTCCGCTGCTCTCCGATCCGGAGAAAAAGATGATCGAGGCGTACGGGGCGTGGGGGGAGAAATCGTTTTTGGGGAAGACGTACATGGGTATCTCACGCATTTCGTATCTGATTGATCCCGAGGGGAAGGTGGTGAAGGTGTATGAGAAAGTCGTAGCGAAGTACCATGCCGCGGAAGTTTTGGAAGAGGTGATTGCACGGACCCCCTCACTCTAACTCTCCCCCCTGGGGAGAGAGGATGTTTGCTGTTTCTGTATTGTGGGTGTTTTGTTTTGTGTTTTTAAGATCAGCAACGCCAAGACAAGAATCATCGCATTCCGCAGATTCAGAACCAGCGTCGGAAGCAGATCCTGCTGGTCGACGAGATTAAGGTAGAGCGGCAGGTAGATGACATTTGTGAGGATCGCCGCGGCGCATCCGGTACAGAAGATTGCGGCAACTAAGCCCGATCTGTGCGCTCGTCTCCATTCGAGAATGCACCATGTAAGGAGCAGCGGCAGCAGCCAGCTCATGTATTGCGGGGAGAGGACGGGGGAGAGGAAGAGGAGCCAGGCGAAAGCGCAGAGCATCATCGGCGCGAGATTTCCCTGAAGCTTCTTCCTCTTCCAAAAGATTCCAATGAGTCCAAGGATGCCGAGGACCATTCCCAGGAGAGACAAGATGGAGGGGACTTCGACATTCTCGTGCGAGCGGAAAGCAAAGAGGATCGTCGCCTTGTGGCCATGGACGACTTCCCAGAGGATCGTCAGGCCGGACCAGGTCGATTCCAGTTGGACGCCTCGCTCCGCATGGTAGAGAACCATGTAGAGCACATTTTCTGTTGTGCCGACAGGTCCGATGACGACCAGTGGCAGGACGAGGGCGATGAGAGCGCCTGCAATTGTTCCCCGTGTCAGCATTCTTCGGGACGGCGTGGGAGTCGCAAGATAGAGAAGAGGAAGGAGGACGACAGGAACGAGTTTCAATCCGGCTGCCATCATCAGGAAGAATCCTGCGGCGGCGAATCTTCCGCGACGGTGTGCAAGCCACGTGAGCAGAAGGAGAATCCCAATCAGCAGATCGTATCGCCCCCAGGTGACATCAAGGCCCAGGAGCAGCATGGTCGCGAGAGCGGAGAATAGAACGACACAACTTTCGCGTAGATTGCATGTCCATGCCGTCCACGCGGTAGCCGCCAGGCACGCGACCGTGAGGAACGCGATCCAGATTTCGGGAAAGTCCATGTTCATCGCTGGCGGCTTGAGAAGCGCGAAGAGCGCGGTTGTGACCGGCGGGTACTCACTCTTGAGGAGGTCATCGGCTCTCCAGGCGTCTTCGCCAATGCTCTGGTAAATATCGACATCGCCGCTCAGGTAGACGAAGGGGCGGGCGATGTGGCTCAGAAAAAGCAGCGCCATGATAAACACTGCGATCGCCACCCATGCCAGACTCGATTTCTGTTGCGGAGAACTCATCATCGGACTGTATAGCACGTGTCGCTGTCGATTTCATTGCGATGCAAAGGATGTTCGTCGTTGACGGAAGTATATGCTATTTCTTTTTCTTAAAGAGGGTACCGATAGCCGCGAAGAGACCATTTCTATCTGCGGCATCTGTAATTGCTTCCAGAAGAGGACGCAATTCAGTTTTTTCTTCCGTTGCTGCAATCGCTGTCTCGAGATCTTGTTGAAAATTTGTCCAAAATGCATCTTGCTTTCGGTGCTCAGGAATGTGTGCTTTTGTGAGTAGTTGAGAAACGTTCTCGGTGGTCACCGCCGCATCGCCCGGGTCTCGCCATGCAATGTCTTGCAGTGTATTGGCAATCTGAAGCCGCACAGTTTCCGGTGTACTCTCTTTCTTCATGAGTTTTTCGCAGAGATCGCGGACAAGAAACATGCTGTTCCCCACGCGTTCTCTCACTCGTGCTTCCACCGTGGTTTTGTCCCATTGATCAACGGACATGCGTTTCTGCTCTGCACCTAGTTGGTGGACAAGCTGCCGCACGTCGCCTTTTGATCTAAAAAATTCCGCCAAGTGTTCTTCATCCTTTTCGGGCAATGCGTAGTACATGCTTCCCTGGAGCATGCCTGTTTGTACTTTCTCCAATGCTTTCATTATTTCCGAAATGATTTTTTTTTGGCGCTCGTCTCGAATATTTTTTATAGCGGGATCTTCTACAAATGCGTGGATGGTCTGTAGAAAGGTCACCTGTTCCTGTCGGAGCTCTGTCTTATCTCGAGTCATAGCCATAAAAGAGAAAGTGCGTCATTGTAATGGTGACAGCAACGCAGTCAACACGTCCATTTTACGTGATGTACGATCGATTAAAATAAGATATTCTCAGTGTCGATGAAATCCGCATACAACAATCTCGGTCAGGATCTCGCCCGCATGCTCAAAGGCGGCGTGATTATGGACGTAGTGACGGCGAAGCAGGCCAAGATCGCCGAGAAGGCCGGTGCCTGTGCGGTCATGGCTCTGGAGCGTGTGCCCTCGGATATCCGCGCCCAGGGCGGCGTCGCGCGCATGAGCGACCCGAAATTGATCAAGGAAATCCAGGCGGCAGTCAGCATTCCCGTGATGGCCAAGATCCGCATTGGTCACACTGCGGAGGCGAGGATTCTGGAAGCACTCGGTGTCGACTT
>CAYGNM010000080.1:5134-5598 GCA_964351275.1 uncultured Candidatus Peribacteria bacterium
GTGCTGACTCCTGCCGATCCCTTCGCGCATGTCGACAAGCATCCGTTCAAGATTCCTTTCGTCTGCGGCGCGACGAATCTTGGTGAGGCACTCCGTCGCATCAGTGAAGGTGCGGCGATGATCCGGACGAAGGGCGAAGCGGGTACGGGCAATGTGGTGGAAGCCGTCCGGCATCTAAAAATGATCAAGCAAGAGATTTCCGATCTGAAGACGATGTCCCCGGCAGCGCTCAAGTCTTGGTCATCTGCACAGCGCGTCCCGATGGAGCTGGTGCAGCGAGTGAAAAAAGATCAGCGGCTTCCCGTTGTCACCTTCGTCGCGGGCGGCATCGCCACTCCCGCTGATGCTGCGCTTTTGATGAGCCTTGGCGCGGAGGGCGTCTTCGTCGGTTCGGGGATCTTCAAGTCGGCTGATCCGCGCAGGACGGCGGAAGCGATTGTGCAAGCGACGGTGCACTATAAAGA
>CAYGNM010000081.1:0-5595 GCA_964351275.1 uncultured Candidatus Peribacteria bacterium
TGGAGATTGTCGCTGACGGAAGCCAAAGCGTATACACCTTCTTCCCGCGTTCCGGCCACCCGCAACTTCTCACTCCAAAAGGCGACGTGATCTATGGAAAGGACTACGCCTTCGACGGCAAAATCGACATCGTCCGCGGCGCGGGAAACCTCACCGACGACGCAACGATCATCGCAATCGGAATTCCCGTTCATGACGCCGTGGCTGCCGCTGATTCCTTGATGGCCGATCCAGAATCCCGAGCCCGTCCCCGAGCCCGCGTTTTGAACGTCGGGTGCTTCCGCCCCCTCGACGCATCGGAAATCATCCGCGCCGCCCTCGAAACCTCGCACTTGATCGTCGTCGAAGATCACCACAGCGAAGGAGGACTAGCATCACAAGTTGCAGACGTCATCGCCGATTTCCAACTCCCCTGCTCATTGCGACGACTGGGCGTGAACCACTACTTCCCCTCGGGCACGGACAAGGATCTCAAGTTCCTCGCCGGACTCGATGAGGAGAGCATTGTGCAAGCAGTCCTCGACGAAGTGTCGATCGAAGTCCGCGGCGGCGAAGATGCCTTTGTCACGGCAATCTTCGCACTTGCGGAGAACGCGAAGAAGAGCCGCTTCAAGAATTCAGCGCAACCATTCATCGACCGTTTGATTAACGAGAAAGGCTACATGGATACGCTGCGGGAGAAGTGGGCGAAGCGAAGTATTGATACGGAAAAATTGCCGGGGAATGGGGAGTTGCAGGCACGGTTGGCTGAATGAGGTACACTTCTCCAAGATTTTTTCATCGTTCGGAGAGGTGGCCGAGTGGTTCACCACGAACCTGAGCGTTAGCGAGTGGTTCTTTTTTTGAATGTCCTGAAGTTTCTCTTTGCTATAATAAAAGAAATGGAGAGGTGGCCGAGTGGTCTATGGCGCCTGACTTGAAATCAGGTATCCCCGCAAGGGGGTCGGGGGTTCGAATCCCTCCCTCTCCGCCATCCGGCTTCGTTCCGGTGCGCCGGAACTACGCCGCGACTGGCACCCCTAATACTCATAATGCAGGCTCGGAGAAGTCCGCAGACGAAGACGGTCCTCCCTCTCCGCCATACTGACAAACACGCATCAATGTGAACTCCCCCTGCTTGATCGCCGGGCGGCATTCTCGTAGTCTGCTACGTCCTCATGAAACGTGCATTCTTCATCACCGCGCTGGTCCTGATGGGATTCGGTCAGACAGCCTCTGCAGCAGAGTTCTCCGATGTGCCCAAGAGCAATTTTGCGCACGACGCCATCCTCTATCTCGCGGATCGGGACATCCTCACGGGCTACGCCGATGGGACTTTCAAGCCGGACAAGAATGTGAACCGCGCGGAAGCCCTGAAGATCATCGCGTCGAACTTCATCCCGAAGAGCGGAACGATAAATTTGGATAGCACTGACTTCACCGATGTGCCCGATAACGCGTGGTTTCTCCCGTCCATCACCTGGGCATTGCCCAAGAAAATCATCGACGGGCCACCGAAGACCACCGCGTTCCACCCCACACGGACCGTGACGAAAGTGGAATTCCTCAAGATGCTCTTCTCCGCGTACGGCGTGGATCCCAAGGCGTTCAACGATATCGCACTGCCCCTCTCCGCCGATGTCACAGACACCAAAGCTTGGTACTACCCCTCGCTGCGCTACGCCGTCGCGACAGCGACGACGATTGCGCCGGAGTCGGGATCATTCGCTCCGGATCGGGATCTGACACGCGGCGATGTGGCGCTCCTGCTCTACCGCTTCATGCTCTATAAGGACGGCCAGCGCACGCAGGAACTTCTCTCCGAAACACGCAAGGATGTAGAACGCGTGATCACCTTTCTCGCAAAAGGCGACATCCGAAAAGCCGAGTACGCCTCGGCACGAGCGATTCTGATCGCGCGCGGTGCACTTGTGACCGAACCCGAGCAGCCCGTGGTGAAAGTCGCGGTGAAGATTGCCGAAGGCTACCGGGCACTCACCCGCGCCTACCGCGCAAGCCTGAATGGCGATCTGGAAGCGGTCCGCAAGCTCTCCACCGATGCCAAGACGCTCGCAGGACAAGCCCGAACCATCTCGGGCGAAGCAACGGTGCTGGCCGATCAGCTGGAGAAGTATGCGAAGAGTTTTGCGGATCAGGCCCAAAAAAGGTGATAAAAGGGACAAAGGGAATAAAGGTGATAAAGGTATACTCGTGATGCATGAGTTCCATACGTTTCAAAGCTCGAGTCATCTCTGGTGCTGGCCGAGGAAAAAATCTTGGTGTGCCGACACTCAATCTTGATCTGCATGACGTGCCGAAAGATCTTCAGGATGGTGTCTTCGCATGTTTCGCGATTCTGGATGGCAAAAAACTGGTTGCCACAATGCACAATGGTCCACGGCCGACCTTCGATAATTCCCGAAGTTGTGAAGTCCATCTGATTGATGAATCACTCCCCTCCCCCCCTAAAGAGGTTGAGGTGGAAGTCATAGAATTCCTGAGAGGAATCTCCAAATACCCGTCTGCGGAAGCGCTGACCGATCAAATGTTTGCAGATATCCATACAGCAAAAGAAATTCTCCAGAGAAGCTAAAAATCATCCATCTTCACAGAGGTTCCTATTATTCTACTATTCTAATATTCTATTACTCTCCACCGTGCTCCGAAGACTCCTCCAGCATCTCAAGGCCCTCCTCCCCGACCGCCACCCGCTGCGTCTCAGCTGGCATTGGCTAAAGGCATTTGTCGCTGCACTCCGCTACGGCTTCCCTGCGAAGAAGCTCACCGTCATCGCCATCACCGGAACCGACGGCAAAACAACAACCGTCGCGATGACTGCGCATATTCTCCATGAATCTGGCATCGCTGTGGGCGCTGCATCCACGAGCTTCTTCCGCATCAAAGAGAAGACTGAGGAAAACCCCACACACAAGACGTCCATCTCGCCGTTCATCTTCCAGAAGTTCCTCCGGCGCTGTGTGCGCGAAGGATGCTCCCACGCAGTCACCGAAATTTCGTCGCACGGACTCGTCCAGCATCGCAACGACTTCTTGTGGCCACGCGTCGCCGCCATCACCAACATCTCGCCCGAGCATCTGGATTACCACGGCACAATGGAGCAGTACAAGAAAGACAAGGCGATCCTGTTCCGGATGCTTCAAAAAAATGGCGTCAGCGTCCTGAATGCCGACGATGAGACGTATGAAGAATACAGAAACATTCCCGCACACAGACGGATTGCCTGGTCATCCTCACACGGATTTGCCTCCGGTATGGACGACCGTGAGAGCGCGTTTTGGGCGTCCAGCATTCAGGAAGAACCGTCGGGCATCAGCGCGGAGATTCACGAAAGCACGGAAGACGAGTCCTGGAATTTGCGCCTAAGAATCCCCGGCCTCTTCAATCTGGAGAATGCCCTCTGCGCTATCAGCTGCGCAAATGCCGCAGGAGTTCCTGTTGAGAAGGCTGTCGGAGCACTGGAGACTTTCCCTGGCGTTCCCGGACGGATGGAACGCGTCGACGAGGGTCAGCTGTTCGCCGTGTACGTCGACTTCACCGTGACGCCGAACGCGTACCAGAAGACTCTTTCCGCCATCCGCGCGACACTGGCACCGGGCGCACGACTCCTTGTTCTGACTGGAAGTTGCGGGAACCGCATGCCCGAGAAACGCCCGATGATCGGCAAGATCGTCAGTGAACTCGCCGATGTCGTGGTGGTGAGTGAAGATGAAACGGTAACGGAAGATCAGCACAAAGTGATTGACGAAATCTGGGCCGGCATCGACCAAAGCACAGTCGACGCACACAAAATCTTCGACCGCCGCGAGGGCATCAAGTTTCTCTTGGAGACTGCCCAGCCAGGTGACGCCGTTGCGCTCTGCGGAATGGGTGCGTGTACGACGATGCAGACGAGGGAGGGACTCAGACCATGGGATGAGCGGGAGGTGGCGAGGGAAATCTTACGAAGTATGTAGTATGTAGTATTTGGTATGTGGTATGTTGCACGGAACATACCCAGCAATCACATGCTGCAGGACTCCATCATCGCCGGGATAGATGAGGCAGGTCGGGGTGCTGTTGCCGGACCCGTCGTCGCGGGAGCATGTGTGATTCCGTGTGAGCTTTTTCGCAGACGACATTCTTTCCCTCGCTGGTCCCCGTTCAAGAAGAAGCAGACGGCGGAAATCTTGATCGCCGACAGCAAGCTCTTGAGTTCCGATGAGCGGGAGACCTCCTTCGCGTGGATTTCATCGAACTGTGGATTCGGCGTGGGCATCGTGAGTGCATTCGTCATTGAGAAGCGCGGCATTCTCTACGCGACGAACCAGGCGATGCTGCTCGCTTTGGAGGATCTGCGATCAAAAATGCACATAGATTCGCTGCTGATCGACGGCCGCGATCACTTTCACTTTCCTCTGCCGCACCAGTCCGTCATCCGCGGCGACATGCTACATCCGGAGATTGCGGCAGGGTCGATTGTCGCAAAGGTGACGCGGGACAGGATGATGCGGGAGGCAAGCAGTCAGTTCCCTCTCTACGAATTCCACCGGCATAAGGGATACGGTACAGCGGAACACATGGCCGCCATCCAAAAACACGGCCCGTGCGAGATTCATCGGAGGAGCTTCTTACAGTCTATTCATACGCTTCAGGATGCACATTCCAAAGCCCAGCAGTAGAAGCGGAAGCGTAAGCAGCTGTCCACGCGTGAGGGCAATTCCGGCAATGTCCGTGAGCGGATACTGCTGCTCACGAAGGTACTCGAGGAGAAACCTCCCGACCCCGTAAAGGATCAGAAATGCGGCAGCCGTGCACCCGTGGCGGCGCACATTCTTCTTCGTCAATCGCAAATACCAGAAACAGATTCCAGCGATGAGGAGATCCTTCCCAACCGCGTAAAGTTGCGTCGGATGCCGCAGCGACGATTCCGCAATCGTCGCGGCCCCGGGAAAATACATCCCCCATGGAAGCGTGGTGGCCGTGCCGTAGAGTTCCTGATTGATGAAGTTCCCCACCCGACCGAGGGCGAGTCCGATCGCGACAGGGACAACGACGATATCAGCGAGAGCCATGAATGGGACGTGATGCTTGCGACTCCACAGAATCAGGACGATCAGAACACCGAGGAATCCACCGTGGAAGGACATCCCACCCTGCCACAAAGCGAAAATCTGGAGAGGCTGACTAATGAAGTACGTCGGCTCGTAGAAAAGGACATATCCCAATCTGCCTCCGACGATCACGCCAATGACGGCCATCGACAACAGAGACATCCACGCTTCGTGCGCGAGATCGAGCGCGCGGTACCGCTGCAATCGGGGCAAGAGATAGGCAGCGATGAGGAAACCGGCCAGATAGAGGAGGCCGTACCAGTGGATCTCGAACCCGAAGAAATCGAGGGCGACGGGGCGAGTGGGGAAGAAAGCGATCCCGGGGTACTGTAACTGTATCGGGAGTCGTCGTCATCTGACCTCACCCCTCACCCCTAGCCCCTCTCCGTCGTCCACGGAGAGGGGGATGTTTTTGTTTGTTTCGCGAACAGAAACAAATACAAAACAGAACAACCACAAAGCATAAACATCCCCCTCCCCACGAATGGTGGGGAGGGGTTAGGGG
>CAYGNM010000082.1:0-5446 GCA_964351275.1 uncultured Candidatus Peribacteria bacterium
GCGCGCCACGCTCTCCTTCTGGTCCATGATCTCCTTCAGCATGAAGTGCTCGAAATCGCCCTTCTGCGCCTGTTCGATCTGGTAGGTGATGGGGATCTCGCGCTTGGGGCGCTTCTCGCCCGTGCGGATGTCGCTGAACGAAATCGTCTTCCCATCCGTCGCCACCATCTCACCGTCGTCGATGTACTGGACGATGCGGGTGTGCTTCATGAAGGCGGGGATGTCTGATGCGATGAAGTATCCGTCCGTAACGCCGATGGAGCCTGTCCCGAGCCGAGCCGAGGGGGAATCGGCGTTCCGACGATCCACACCAACAATCAGCGGCGATCCCGTTCGTGCGGCGACGAGCATGTTCGATTGCGTGTGGAGCGCGAGAACCGCATAGCGACCGTCGAAGTGCAGACACGCTGTACGGACGGCCTCGGCAAAGTCCCCTGTTTTCTTCAGCTCCTCTTCAATCAGGTGCGGGATCACTTCGGTGTCGGTCTCGGATTGAAAGGTGTGGCCTTTCGCCTTCAGGTCTTTTCGCAATTCCAGATAGTTCTCAACAATGCCGTTATGGACGACGGCGATTGTCCCGTCCTCGCTCAGGTGCGGGTGTGCATTCCTCTTGGTGACGCCACCGTGTGTGGCCCAGCGTGTGTGGGCGACCGCGAGTGAGCAGTTCCCGGCAAAATCCTCGCTCTTAATCTCCCCGATCGGGCCGATGTCCTTCTCCACCAATAAGGAGTCACCGCACTTGGACGCGATGCCCCACGAGTCGTAGCCCCGGTACTCGAGGTTCTTGAGCCCCTCAATCGCGATCACCCCTGCATCGGTTCGTTTGCCCACGTATCCGAAGATTCCGCACATGGCAGGATGATACTCGATGCCCGAAATTTCTGCCACCAGAGCCGTTCTCCCGTACAAGAAGCCGAGGAACGCCGAAGATGCCAATAGAAGCCGAAGAACCCTGTCGTAAGGATTCCTCGGCATCCTCGGCTCTCGTCGGCTATCGTCGTCATCTTCAGAAGCCCCCTTTACAGCAATCGCTGTCCCCTTTAAGCTCCCGCAGCCCTATACTTCGTTTCCTCAGCATAAATGCCAATCACCTCCTCCGCCATCAAGGCCGCCCGCCAGAACATCAAGCGTCGTGCGCGCCGTCAGCCATTCAGTACAAAGATGAAGACGGCGATGCGCTCCTTTATGGATCTCGTGAAAGAAGGCAAGAAGGACGAAGCGGCGAAGTTGCTCCCGGCCGTCTACAAGGCGGTCGATACGGCGGCGAAGAAGAATCTGATTCACAGGAATAATGCAGCGAGGAAGAAGTCGCTCGTAGCAAGAATGGTTGCAGCGAAGTGAATGGTCTCAATTTTTTAGCTTCATAGCTTTTTAGCTTGTTAGCTTTTTTATCCTGATAACCGTGAAGCTAAAAAGCTAACAAGCTAGTAAGCTAAGAATCTCGATCTCATGAGATACCTCTCCCTCGACATCGGCGACCGCCACACCGGTATCACGTACTTGGATACCCTCGTCGGTATTCCCCTCCCCCTCGATACTCTCCATCACACATCCGGGCAGCAACTCGTCGATGCCGTTTTGGTGATTGTGCGTGAACGAAAAGTGGAGACGGTTCTCGTCGGACTGCCGCGACTTCCCTCTGGTGAGGAAGGATTGCAGGCGACGCAGAGCAGAAAGATTGGAGATCTACTTTTGTCGCGTGGTATAGCTGTGGAGTACGTGGATGAACGTTTTACCACCCCCCGCTCTTCCCAGCATAAAAACGCCCTTCCAACGCAGAATATCGATGGGGATGCCACAGCAGCATGCGCTCTGCTAAGCCAAAAAATAGACCATTGACATTAAGGTCAAAACACTTTAATTTATACAACTAAGTTCCTTGAAATCACCCCTCGTTTCCCAGTGTGAATCTCAGAGATTCGCAGGAGTTTCTCTCCTGAATCTTGCGTGATGATCGTCGCCTGCTGATGATGAGTCTCAAAAAATTTCTCTCATCGTGTCAGTGAAGCTTCACATTTCTGCTCCAGACTATCTCCCGAGTATTGTCCATCGAAACCGCTCGCGGAACTTTTGCTTCTGTCAATGTTCTGGTAAAACGAAGGTTGATTTCCCCCCGATCACCCATGCCGACCGCCACGCTCCCCTCTTCCTCCTCCATGCAGCTCTCCGGGCCGGCACTGAGCTTGAATCTCCAGGAAGTTCTGGGGAATCTCTTCATGGTACTTACGGAGAAAGAGGTGACCGTCGTTAAGAAGCGTTTCGCGCTCTTCGGTCAGGGCAAGCAGACGCTCGAGAAGATCGGCAAGCAGTTCAAGGTGACCCGCGAGCGCATCCGTCAGATTGAGAGCATCGCTCTCAGCAAACTTAAGCGGACTGTCCGCACCACGCGCCTCGATGAGGTGAACGAAATGGCCAAGGGCATCCTCCGACTCCACGGGGGTCTGATGCGCGAGGATGAGGTGGTCTCGTTGGTTCTTAAGCGGATTCAGGGCGCTACGGCTGTCGATGGCTCCGTCCTTCGTCTCTCCTTCTCCATTGATTCCGAACTCAGCAACGAGGCCCGCACACCGACCTTTGTGCCACTCTGGCGCTTATCCTCCCTCTCCGGCGACGATGTGTCGCTGATGGTCGAAAGCATGGTCAAGATCCTGAAGAAGAGGAAGACCTGCATGAAGCAGGAAGAAATTGTCTCGGCGATCCAAGCATTGAACCTCTTTAAGGATCGCGTCCCCTCGGCCGAACTGATTGGCAGCTGCCTGCGCATCGACGAACGTCTCAAGGAAATCGAGGAAGGATGGGGTCTCACCGAGTGGCGCTTCGTCCGCCCCCGCTCTATCCGCGACAAAGTCGAGATTGTTCTCAAGAAGTCCGGCGAGCCGCTCCACTTTATGGAGATCGCCAACCGCATCCGCGAGACGCGTTTCGACCACAAGAACGTCACCGTCCAGGCCGTCCACAACGAACTCATCCGCTACCCGCAATTCGTTCTCGTCGGTCGCGGTCTCTACGCGCTGCGCGAGTGGGGTTACGAGCCGGGCACCGTTGCCGATGTCATCGAGCGCATCCTCATGGACAAGGGTCCTCTGAGCAAGAAGGAGATCATCGCCGAAGTCGCCAAGCAGCGCACCGTCAAAGTGGGCACCATCAGCCTGAACCTCCAGAAGATGCCCTACTTCGTCCGTGTTGGTCGCGCCGTGTATGCGTTCGATGGGGCGAAGAAGAGCTGACGTCATTCCTCGATACGTTCGTCGCGCCGCGACGAACTACTCGGAATGACAGAGATAGTTTCGTATTATGCTGTCTCCAGCACTGCCACCCGTTTTTCCAGATCCTGCTGATTGGTGATGAGCGCGGTGAAATTCTGGTGCACCTGAAAATGGAGCTCTTTTGTCTCCGATCGCAGAGAGGCAAATTCTTTCATCATCTCATCGAATCGCTCATCCATTCGATCCATTCGCAGGCATACCTTTCGATCGAGCGCAGCGATGTCTGCCCGGAGCGTTCGATCAAGAACCGGAATTTCTTTCACGATCATTTTTAGCATCGCTTTGTCGCTCATCATCGGCTGGCCGTCTTCGTCGTAGGTGCGAATCATAAAAGTAGGGGGAAATAGTACTGCGGAATGGGAGGGAAACAATGCCGCCACCTCAGAATACTGTTGATCGTTTTGAGGAAAAGAGCCTTCGTGACAGATTCTTTTTCACTATGGGGTTTATTGGCTTCCAGAAGAGATGAAATCCGTTCCACAGGGTCGTGGAACGTTCCAAGGCAAACTCTGATATTCTCTCTTTGTTATGCGAAGAATCACTGCTTTCTCCCTCCTACTCGGCATTCTTTTGCTTTCGGGATGCGGGAAATCGGAAGTTCCCCTGCCCAAGGGTATCGTCACTGTTCATGGATATCTCCAGCCAGTCCCCTTCTCGCTCAAACGTCGCGGCACGCATGGGTTGATGACGGCATCGGGTGGAACGCTGATCGCCTACGCCGAGAGTTCGACGGTCAATCTGCGATTGCTCGAGGGTCAGGAAGTGGAACTCGAAGGCATGCTGGAGAGGAATACAAATCCTGACGATTCACCCGTATTCGTTGTGCAGAAGGTTCTCTCAGGAAGCGCTGAGCTGTTGCGCCCGTGGAAGATTCCCGCACTGGGACTTTCGCTCAGTCTTCCTATGAGCTGGAAAGGAACGATCAAAGGAGCATCCGCGACGTTCTCCATATCCGGGAGCACCTTGCCGCCCTCCGCGCTGACGATCATCACCCGCAAGGTTCCCGCAGCATCATCTCAGCCACTGTATGGACCGCTGTCTGTTAGTTCCGCATCCGCCGAGGAATATCTTCTCGTCGGTCTCCGCAAGGCTGTCGCGACAGTCGATGCCGACGGGCTCTGGATCGTGAGGGTCGCCCCTCCTGCATCTGGTGGACTCGAGACCGTGTTTACTTTTCCGTCGTTACCCCTGGAACTCCATCGCGTACCCCATCGCAATATTCTCAAGACGGTGACGTTCATGACGACAGGTGGAACGTCTTCTTCACGAGGTTCGAGTGTGATGATAGTGCCACCGGCATCATCCGGATCGGCTGAATCGAATCGCGCGCAGGGTGAAGGCTCTGCATGTGGTGGAGTGGCGGGAATTCTCTGTCCAAAAGGCCTGTACTGCAAAATTACCGACATCGCGGGTGAGTCGGGAGTGTGTACGAAGCGATAAATAAGGGTGTACAATCATACACCAACAGAGTTTTCTAGACTGCGCAAGATCAATGTTTTGACAGTGTTTATCACTGCTCTAGAATTTGTGTGTACATTCGTACACCTCCTTGGATTCCACAATCTCTTCGAGGCCTCCTTTTCTCCCCCATTTCCCCCTTCTAGTATGACGAAGTCTTCCTCTTCTTCCACTTCCACCATTATGGATACCGCAAAGACCATTGCCGCGAAGGCCATCCCCGTAAAGTCCGCGTCCGCTCCTGCCGCAAAACATCCCGCACCTGCGAAAGACACACCTGCTTCTCCCAAGAATGCCGCCATCAAGGACGCGCTCGCCGAAATTAAAAAGAAGTACGGCGATGGCGCGATTCTCCAGATGGGCGATACCTCCAGTATGAATATTGAACGGTTTTCCTGCGGATCGCTCGGTCTCGATATCGCGCTCGGCGGCGGGATGCCCAAGGGCCGCATCGTCGAGATCTATGGCCCGGAATCGTCCGGGAAAACTACCCTCGCGCTTCACAGCGTTGCGCAGGTGCAGAAGAACGGCGGACGCGCGGCCTTCATCGATGCTGAGCATGCGCTCGATCCGCACTATGCCCGCAAGATCGGCGTTGATATTGATGCCCTTCTCGTCTCACAGCCTGATAGCGGTGAACAGGCGCTGGAGATCGTCGAGACACTCGTCCGCTCCGGTGCGGTCGATATCGTGGTCATTGACTCGGTCGCTGCCCTCACTCC
>CAYGNM010000083.1:0-5411 GCA_964351275.1 uncultured Candidatus Peribacteria bacterium
CTGCACTTCGAGGTACGTGACGCCGAGATCGCAGAGTGTGAGCGCCGAATCCTGATCGAGGTTGAGCGCCCGCTCGAGTGTGACGATGCCCTGCGCGCGCTGTCCGGAATGGAAGAGAGCCCAGCCCAGACATCGGAGAATCTCGGCATTGTTAGACTTGAGTTGGTTCGCCGTCCGCAGATGATTCGCCGCCTCGGCCCACTGTTCGCCGCGAGAGTGCAAGAATCCAAGGATGTAGTGGCCCGTATAGCTCTTCGCATCCAAGGTAATCGCCTGACGCGCCGCAGCCTCGGCCCGATGATATTCGCCCAGACTCAGCTCGTTATCGGCCACTTCTTCTAACGCCGAGACGTTCTGCGGATCCTCCAAAAGGAGCTCCTCCAGAACGCTGAGCGCCTGCTCGTACTGCCCTTCGAGCTTCATCTGCTCTGCGCGTTCCAGACGCTCGAGAGTCTCCGGCGATGGATCATCGTGTGGCATAGATGTCGATTATAGGACGCACAATAACCATTCGCCATCGAGGAAATCCACTTTTTTCGGACCCCAACCCCAACCCTAACCCCATCATGGTGCCCATTCATACAAGAAGTACAGCACCGTCCGCATAATTCCGTACGATCCCATGACAATCGCAAGGCCGACGAGAGCGCTGATCATCATCTTCTTCCCATTATCCACCTTCGTCTGATCCCCGCGGGACACCGTAAGCGTCGCAGCACCCAGAAGGAAGAGGAGGGTAAAGAACCCCGCGGCGCTCACGGCCATAAAGAGGTAGATATTGGCGAATACCTGACCGAGGGAAATGCGCACGCCGGTCCCCACATACAATACCCGCGCCTGATTCTGGTTCTGGGCAAGGACCTGCGCCGGAATAAAGAGGAGACGGTAGAGGAGAGACATTTCTGTATAGTATAGCTCATGTCGTCCGGGTTCACCATACGCCCTATTCAATCCGACTCCCGCCGGACCCCATCGGTGTTCCGTCGGAATACGCAGACATCGACAGGCGGTCTGGGAGGCGTACTGAGGACAGTCGCTATTTTTCCGCTGACATTCTTTGGATGGCTCCGCCGCCGACAACAGACACTTGGCTGGCGCAAGTTCTTCGCCATCGGCTTCGTCGGCTTCCTCGGCATCATCGGCTTCTACGTGATTTTCCTCTGGCTCACACTCCCCTCCATCAGCGAGCAGACGATCCTCGCCGCATCGCAGAGCACGGTGATCACGGATAGGAACGGCGTCGAGCTCTACCGCATTTTCGGCGAGCAGGACCGGACCATGGTCCCGGGCAGCGAAATCCCGGACATGACGAAGAAGGCGCTGATCGCTATTGAGGACCGGCGGTACTTTGAACGTGGATGTATCGATGTGCGGGCGCTCGCGCGGGCGGTGCTGAGCTTCGGACGATCGGGCGGTGCTTCCACCATCACCCGTCAGCTTGCGCGCAACGCACTCGATCTCCAGCGTGAGTACCTGCTCAACCGGAAGATCAAAGAATTTATCCTCGGCTGCCAGCTTGAAGGGAAGTACAGCAAAGAAGATCTGCTGAATCTCTACCTCAACTGGATTCCCTTCGGGCAGAACGCGTACGGTGTGGAGCAGGCCAGCGGCCGCTTTTTCGGCAAGCACGCGAAGGAACTGACGCTTGCCCAATCTGCCGTGCTCGCCAGTCTCCCGCAGCGGCCCTCGTACTTCAGTCCGTACGGCCGGCATGTACATACGGATGTGAGCGATGCCCTGCGCACGAAGATTCTCGACGGCACGATCACGAGCACCGACCAGATCCGTGATGGTGATGTAATCATCGGACTACTCGGCGTGACCATCGGCAGTGGTTCGACGCAGGGGCGACCCGCTGGGTCGCCCGAGAAAAAAGAGAGCACCCCGAACCCGAGCCCGAAAAGTTTGTACGTCGGCGGCCGTGCCGACCAGGTACTGCGCAGCATGCAGGACGCCGGGTTCATTGATGATGCCGTGCGGAAGGCGGCAGAGGGGGAGCTGAAGACCATGACCTTCAAACAGGTCCGCGAGAATATCCGCGCGCCGCACTTTGTGTTGTGGGCGAAGGATCAGGTGGAAAATCTCTTCGCGAATTCTTCGGAGAAGGGACTGCTGGAACAGGGAGGGCTGACGATTCAGACGACGCTCGACTGGAAACTGCAGGAAGCCGCCGAGCAGGTGATTGCCGCGCATAAGGATGACGTGAAGAAAAGATTCATGGCGAGCAATGTCGCGCTCGTTGCAGTCGATCCGGCGACGCGCGAAATCCTCGCCTACGTCGGCAATACTGATTACCTCGCGGAGACCAGCGAAGGGAAAATAGACATGGCGCAGGTGCCGCGGCAGCCGGGCTCCAGCTTTAAACCGTTTGTGTACGCGTCGGCCTTCGGTAATGGCTACGGTCCGGCCACCGTCCTGTACGACGTCCCCACGAAATTCGGCGACTACGCGCCGCAGAACTTCGAAGGGTCCTTCTGGGGGCTGATGAGCGCACGGCGCGCGCTCGGCGGCTCGCGGAATATTCCTGCAGTGAAGACGTACTTCCTCGGTGGACAGGAGCGCGACATCCTCGATCTCGTAGAGAGAATGGGCATCCCCTCCCCCAAGGCACACATGCCGGAGAAGGGCTACGGTTCATCGCTCGCCATCGGCACCGCCGAAGTCCCGCTCATCGAAATGGTCCAAGGCTACGCGACCCTCGCCGACGGCGGCATGGTGCGACCGATCAGCGGGATCATTAAGGTAACTGATAATCGGGGATCGCTCATCCTGTCTACATCGGAAAATAGCGCGGCCGTCCCTGGCCGCGATGGGGAACCCGTGATGGATCCCCGCATCGCCTACGAAGTGACGTCCATTTTGAGCGACCCCGGAGCCCGCCCCAACGAATACTGGAAGTCCATCCTCTCCGTGCCAGGAACGCAGGCGGCCGCCAAGACCGGGACCAGTAACAAATGTCTCGAGCGCGAGGAAAAACCGGGGGTCGATCCGAACATCGCCCCCTGCAAAAAGCGCCGGCCCGATAACGTCTGGACTATCGGTTACACGCCGACACTCGTCGCCGGTGTGTGGGCGGGCAACGCGACAAGCGAACCACTGAGCGAGAAAGCCGATGGACTGACGGTCGCTGCGCCGATCTGGAAGGAATTCATGGTAAAGGCCCAGAAGATTCTCAAGCCCACAGTCACCGTCTTCACCATTCCTGATGGCATCGTCCAGGCACAGATCTCACTCCTCTCGGGGGAACTCCCGACCGAATGCACACCAGTGGGACTCCGGCGCAGCGACATCTTCCTCGCCGAGAACGCGCCGACCAAAGATGACCCGGCGTGCGTGCAGGTGGAAGTGGATAAAGTGACAGGGCTACTGGCATCCGAGAGCTGCCCGGCCGAAGCACGGGAGATGCGCAGTTTCCTGGTGCCGTACAACGCCGCAGGCAGGGACTTCCCGCAGTGGGATACGGACGTCCAGAAGTGGGCCGCAGCGCAGGCGATGGAGAATCCGCGTGCAGGCAGCGGCCTCACGCTCTTCCTGGCCGGATCCGGCGGCGTGCTTCCTCTCCCTCTCGCGCCGACGCAGAAGTGCGATATCGCGCTGACTCCCGGCCGCACAGTGAAGCCGACACTGACGCTGGTCTCTCCGGGGCAGAACGGCACGGCAAACTATCCGTCCTTCGCACCGAAGATCCAGTACACCGTCGGCTCCCGCCTCCACAGCATCGAGTATGCGATTGACGGGAAGGTGCTGGCGACAGTGATGTCGGCACCCTGGATGCCGGCTCTGAGAGTCCCAAAGAGCATCGAAAAGACCGGCACGCATACATTCAGTGTGACGCTCACGGACCTCTACTACAACACCGTGAGTGCTGAAGCACAGATGACATTCTCAGCGGATAGCAGCGGCCCCGATCTCCGGCTGACTTCACCCGAGAACGGAGCGGAGTTCGCCGCCGGCTCCTCTCTCTCCATGCGCGCCGAATCCGCCGATGCGGACGGCTCTGTCAAGTACGTAGAATTCTTTATCGACGAGCAGCTGATCGTCCGCAAACCAATCGCCCCCTACGAGCTCGCTTATCCGCTCAACGTGACCCCCGGCCCCCACACCGTCCGCGCCGTCGCGACCGATCTTTCGGGGAATACTACCGAAGATAGCGTGATGATTACGGTGAAATAATATGAATACAGTTGATTCAGGCGCAGAGGATCCTGGCTCTAATGACTGGCAGGGAGGAGAAGAAATGGGTGCGTTAATCAGAAACGCATATGCCATCTCTCTTCATGCGCATGAAACTGGTAATACAGACGTCGTGGGCAGCTGCAACACTGTCATTCGTGCATCAGTGATCATCAGAACACTTGCTGATGTTTTTCGGGCAGAAGGCGCGGACAAAAAATCTTTGCAACAAATTGCGGAGACGATGACGGACTTGAGTAAGACTCTTCAGGTGCTGGAATTGATACCTCCTTCATCCGTTTTACCAATAGAACGTGAGTTTCCTCGGATGGATGCTCAGCGATTGCTCGGCTATCTCGAGATCATGGGTCTCTCCCCTCAATATTTTCGCGATCGCAGAAAGACACTTGTGCAGTTACTGGAATGCAGCAGGATCGGTGTGATATTACGAAGTCTTGATGGTGAAAAATGGAGGATCTCTGAATAATATTCCCATCGTCATGAAAGAAATTCATTCTTCTGTGACATCCGACTGAGCGGCGAAGATTTTTGATTCAGAAAGAAAATCTTTCTCAGTAGCCGCCTCAATTTCCGTTCGCACAAACCTCATGAGCGCAAAAAGTTCTTTCGCATTTTGTGGCAGTAAATGTTCGTACCGCACGAAAATATTTTCAAATTTTCCACGAGCCTCCTGAACAATAATGGATGCTTTCTCTAGGTTGCCCATGCTCTGCCGAATCCTTTTGAGATACTGGCGAATCTTCTTCATGTCATCGAATGTGAAGATTTCGTGATCCTCACTGGATTCCTGTGATTTGAGAGATTTCCGCATGGACAGTTCAGTATACATTTTTTTGGCCCCAGTTCCACCCTGTCTACTAGTAAATTTCCGCATTCGTATGCACTTCTGATACATCATCATCCTCTTCAATCGCCTCCACAAACTGATGAAGCTTTTCGGCGACTGACGGATCTGCAACCGCCGTCTTCTGCTTCGCGATAAAGGCCAGCCCCGCCGAGAGAATCTCAAAATTCTTCTGCTTCAAAAAATCCCGCACTTTTCCCCAATCATTCACCGACGTAGTGATCGTGATCACTCCTTCGTCGAGAGCAATGTCTTCCGCTCCCAAATCAATAAGTGACAATTCCAGATCAGGCGCGGGTCCTTCTCCTGCAGCAGCGGGAGAAGGTGGCGTCGCAGCGCCGGATGAGGGCACCGCACCACCGACTACAAGACC
>CAYGNM010000084.1:0-756 GCA_964351275.1 uncultured Candidatus Peribacteria bacterium
GTATCGAGGCGCTCAAATAAAAAATACTTTGTCATTCCGAGTAGCCCGCCGTGGAGAGGCGGGCGTACGAGGAACTATTCAATGATCACTTTTGCATCCGCAATAACAACACCATCACTCCGCACAATCACCGGATTCAGGTCCAATTCTTTGATCTGCGGGCAATCGGTGACCAGATGGCTGATCTGCGCGACGATCTTCGCGAGTGCGACGATGTCCGATTGCAGCTTTCCCCGGAGGCCGAGGAGCATCTTCCACGACTTCAGTTCTTGTAGCATCTGATACGCATCATCCTCGGTGATCGGGGCGATGCGGAAGGAAGTATCTTTGAACAGTTCGGTGTAGATGCCGCCGAGTCCGACCATCACCAGATGACCGAAGTTCGCGTCCTTGATCGCACCGACGATGAATTCGTCACCGGCGGGCAGGAACTTCTGGATCAGGACGCCATTCACCGTGGCTTTGGGCGCGTTCTTCTTCGCATTCTTTATGATTTCCTCAAATGCAGGTCGAAGCTCTGCGCTGGATTGAATATTCACCTTCACGCACCCGATATCGGTCTTGTGAATAATCTGCGGCGAACTGATCTTGGCGACGACGGGGTAACCAATTTCTTCTGCAATCTTCACAGCGCTCTCTGCGTCTTCTGCGACGGCGGAGGAGGGGAGGGGGAGATCATATTGAGCGAAAATCTGAGCTGTTTGGTCCTCTGAGAGGAGGCCGTGAGAGGAATGTGGAATAGAGAATGTGCCCGCC
>CAYGNM010000084.1:766-5258 GCA_964351275.1 uncultured Candidatus Peribacteria bacterium
GTGGAATTCCATATTCAACATTCCGCATTCGACATTCTCGTACGCGTAACGCAGAAAGTGCGGCAATCGCCCGTTCCGGTGACGAAAAATTTGGGATCCCATTCTCCTGCAGAAGCCGGACAGCTGCGGCGACATTCTTCTCGCCCATAAAACTCGTCACGACCGGCATCATGGAATACTTGGCATGGACGGCAATGATTGCGCGGGCAATTTCCTCGCACGGTGTCATCACTTGCGGCGTCAGCAGCGCCACGACGCCATCGATATTCGGATCCTTTGCACACGCGGCGAGTGCGGCACCGTAGCGATCGGCGACGGCGTCGCCCAGAACGTCGATGGGGTTCTTCACACTCGCGGCCGCTGGGAGGATTTTCTTCAATGCATCGGCGTTCTTTGGCTCCAGCTCCGCCAATACGAGATGTTCACGTTCTGCTGCGTCGGTTGCGAGGATGCCCGGACCGCCGGCGTTGGTGATCACGGCAATGTGTGGCGTCAGGAGTGTCGGTTGCGTGGAGAGCGTGCGGAGCAGGTCGAGAAATTCTTCCGTCGTGCGGGCGCGGTGCATGCCCGACTGTGCGCAGACGGCATCGATCGCTGCGTCCGATCCCGCCAGCGCTCCTGTGTGGGACGAGACGGCTTTCTTGCCGCGCTCGGATGTTCCTGATTTGATCAGCACGATGGGCTTGGTCGCGGAAACCTCGCTCGCGATCCGCAGGAATCGCCGACCGTCGACAATGCTCTCGGCGTAGATGCCGATCACGCGCGTTTCTGGATCATCCCGGCAGAGTTCCAGGAAGTCGCACTCGTTCATCGCCGCCTTATTCCCCATGCTCACCACCAGCGAGAAATCCATGTGGAACGACGATGCGGCGTCCAACAGCGCAACCGCGAGCGCACCGGATTGACTCAAGAGAGCGATCGAACCGGCGCGTTCCACATTCTCCGCAAACGACGCATTCATGCCGATGGACGGGCGAAGAACGCCGAGGCAGTTGGGTCCGACGAGATCGATTGCGTACTGCTTTGCGATCCGCACGAGGTCACGCTCCAGCGCATGTCCTTCGTCCGTTCCCATTTCGCCGAATCCGGCGCTGATCACGATGACGGTCTTCACGCCTTTCTTGCCGCATTCTTCGAGCAGCGCAGGGACAGTCTTGCCCGGCGTCACAATCACGGCGAGATCCACTGTTCCATCAATTGCCGTTACCGACGGTGATGCCACGAGTCCCAAAATCTCTCCTCCTTTCGGATTCACGGGATAGACCTTTCCCTTAAATCCCTGGGTCAGAATATTCTTCAGAACCATATGGCCGACCTTCTGCTCCTCGGCGGAGGCGCCGATCACGGCAATAGAAGAAGGGGAGAGGAGCGACATTTCCTTCCATTATACCTCATTTTGAAGCCAGAATCACCCTCTTCTCCTTCATTCTTCGATAGCTCTCTTCTCTTGAACATCCCATCACTTATCTGTATGATTTACTAGTATTTCTAGTATTCCTCATATTCCTATGACGACCAAAACACTTAGCATGTGGGGCAACGGTGCCATCACTCTTCCAAAAGAATGGCGGGACGAACATCCCACCAAACATTTTTTGGCGAAAGAAACGCCTGCCGGACTCCTCATCAAACCCATCGTCGATCATGATGATGTGGAATACTACGAAGACGACAAGGGGAATTTTGGACTGCATTTTCCGGGCGGCATGGATATGCGGGAGTTCATTCGTCGTTGGGATGTGGCAGAAGAAGGCGTCCGGAAAGAAAAAGTAAAAAAGAAGTCCGCTCGCGTCCGACGGAAGTGATATGGATAAATTTGCAAAATTTCTGGCAAAAATCGATGCCCGACTGAGCGCGAGCGTACGCGAAACTGCTGTGAAAATCCTGAGTGGCGAATGGGAAGGACTCGATATACAGCCCCTAAAGGGTCGCAAGAATCATTTTCGATGCCGTATCGGTTCCATCCGGCTGATTTTCATCCGTGTTGCACAGAATCAGTGCGTGGTGCTGGATGCCGGATTCCGGGGAGAAATCTATAAGCGTTGGAAGTAAAACGGCTTTCGTATGATAAAATGCCAATCGTGCCTTCCCTCCAGATCATTTTCGCCTCCACGAGCGGCCATACGGAGTATGTGGTTGGGGAATTGCAGTCGTTCCTCTCGAAGAATGCGAAGGATCTCACTGTCACTGCGACGCGCGTCGAAAAAGCCAAGCCCGAAGATCTCCTCGCTGGCGATGTCCTCCTTCTTGCGTCCGGAACCTGGAACACCGGTGGGCCCGAGGGGCAGCTCAATCCGCATCTGCATGCCTTCCTCAATGGCCCGGCGAAGGCCGTCGATCTGAAGGGCAAGATGGTCGCGATCATCGCGCTCGGAGACGATCGCTACTTCTACACCTGTCGCGCGGGGGAGCATTTGCGGAACTTTATCCAGAATCATGGAGGGAAAGTTCTCGGTGAAGCGCTGCTTGTTGTGAATGAACCGTATGGGCAGGAGGAGAGAGTTCGACGGTGGGGAACAAAGTTTTTGGAAGTCCTCACGAAGGTATTAGGTATTAGGTATTAGGTATTATGAATCGCATCTCTCTCAAAATCGTCGGCGCTCAAGGACAGGGTGTGAACTCTGTCGGCGAGATCTGTGCCAAGGGTCTCAAGCGCGCGGGGTACTGCGTGTTCGGGTATCGCGAGTACATGTCGCTGATCAAAGGTGGACACTCCAGTTACCAGCTCGATGTGAGTCACGAGAAGATCGAGAGTTCCGAGTCGACCGTGCATGTGCTCGTCACGTTCAATCACCACGGCCTCGAGAAAAATGCGCACGAGGTGAAAGATGGCGGGATCATCGTGCACCAGACGCCGCAGTGGAAATTTCCTGCGAAGGAGGATGCGGATCTCAAAAAGCGGAAGGTCACTGTCCTGTATCTCCCCACGGAAGACATCCTCAAAAAGCTCAAGGCCAAGCCAATTTTAGGCAATGTACTCGTCACCTCTGTCGTCTGGAGTCTGCTCGGGCGCAGCGCGGACGGTCTCAAGGAACTCGTTCGCGAGCAGTTCGGACACAAGGGCGAGGAGTTGGTGCAGATGAACTTCGGCGCGATTGATGCCGGATTCGCGTTCACTGCCGAATCGGCGAAGGGATTATCCGTTCTCCTTCCTGATCCGGATGCCCGATGGAAAGATCAGATGCTTCTCACAGGCAGTGTCGCCATGGGTCTCGGGCTAATCCATGGTGGGTGCCGCTTCTACGCCGGGTACCCAATGACGCCGGCGTCGCCGCTGCTCGGGTTCATCGCCGAGATGCAGAACCGGACGGGAATGGTCATCAAGCAGGCCGAAGATGAAATCACTGCGGCGCAGATGATGAGCGGGGCGATGTACATGGGGACGCGCGCGGTCACTGGTACCTCCGGCGGCGGATTCGATCTGATGACGGAGACGCTCTCACTCAACGGCATCATCGAGAATCCCGCAGTGTTCGTCCTCGCACAGCGCCCGGGACCCGGCACGGGCCTGCCCACCTGGACCGCGCAGGGCGATCTTCTCCTCGCCATCAATTCCGCGCACGGCGAATTCGCGCGATGTGTCCTTTCCGTCAGCGATGCACAGGATTGTTTCGATCTAATGCCCGAGGCGTTCAACCTCGCCGAGGAATTCCAGACACCGGTGATCGTCCTGACGGACAAGCACACGGCAGAGGCTCTCTTCACGCAGTCACCATACGATCAGACGAAGACCAAGATCCGGCGCGGCAATCTAATCACCGATCCGAAGCAATTGAAGAAGCTCAAGAGTGCCGATCGGTACGATCCTGCCGCGAAAGATGGCATCTCTGCCCGTTGGCTTCCTGGAGCCGAAGCGGCGACCTACTGTGCCCAGGGTGATGAGCATAATGCGGAGGGGGCGGTGGATGAGACCTCGGTGAACGCGCATGCACAGATGGAAAAACGCATGAGGAAGATGGAGGCGATGAAACGGGTGCTTCCGGAACCTGAACTTTGGGTAATTGAGAATGGAGAATGGAGAATTGAGAATAAAATCTCTGAGGTCGGTCTTCTTGTTGTGGGATGGGGGAGTAATAAGGGGGTGATTCTGGACGCGCTCTCCGCTCTCCCTGCCCGTCCGGCAGGCGGGCACTCATCACTATCCGTCGGCTACCTCCATTACACGTATCTCTGGCCGATGAAGACGGAGAAGCTGGAGAAACTGATGAAGAAAGCGAAGAGGACCGTCCTCGTCGAATGCAACGCGCAGGGCCAGCTGGGAATGGTCATCAAGATGGCGTCGGGAATTGATATCAAAGAGAAGATTCTGAAATTTGATGGGCGGCCGTTCTTCCATGACGAGCTGATTAGCTTGTTAGCTTTTTAGCTTTCTTCCATTCCTCATGAATTCCTCTCTATTCCTACAAGCTAAAAAGCTAATCAGCTAACAAGCTACTCCCATGCCAATCCCATTAGAATCCACCGGCCCGAAAATGAGCGATTATTCCTGCGC
>CAYGNM010000085.1:0-5173 GCA_964351275.1 uncultured Candidatus Peribacteria bacterium
CTGGTGAGAGACGAGCAGGAAGTTTGAAGTATGTGGTATGAAGTATGTTGTATTTGGTATACTGACATCCATGCATAAGAAGTTGATAGGAGTCCTGTTCTCGCTCGTCGTTCTCGGATCGCCTGTGACGGTCTTCTCCGAACAAGCCGCGTCTCTTCTGACGGTCCAGGAACTCTCCCGCCCTGGCGGATCCGTTCCGCTCGGTGCGCAGCGCGTACCCGTGCTCACGTTGCGGATGACGGCTTCGTGTGCGAGTGAGGTGCGCGTCGCATCGGTCGCGCTACAGCATCGCGGGTTGGGGAATCCGCAGGACATCGCGGGAATCTACGCGTTCTCGAATGGTGTTCGTCGCAGCCGGAGCGTTGCGCCGAGCGGAAAGAAGGGCATCGCCACCCTCACACTGCGCGGGCTGGCGGTTCCCGCCTGTGGAACGGTGACACTCGATATTCTCGCGGATGTGAAGAGCACTGCTAGCGCGTCCGGAGAGCATGCGTTCAGTCTGGTCTGGACGGGCAATGTGGTGACCGATCCGCCTATTCCTGTTGTCCTCAATCTCGCCGGCGATGCCGCAACCCGAACGATTCCCGTGGGGAATGTGATCGGAACAGTGACAGCCGATTCACTGCCGTTGCCGAATACTTTGACATATGGTTCCACGCGGACGCTCGCCCGTCTTCGTTTGACTGCTAAAGACGCTGACCGCCAGCTGACAGCGATCACCTTTTTCAACGACGGTTCAGCGCGCGATGCTGATCTGCAGAATCTCTTCCTCGAAACGAGCGGGCACACGCGGCTCTCGCCAACGGTCCTGACGCTCCAGGGCGATCGTATCCGCATCGAGCTGCAGCCGCCGCTCGTGCTTCGTCGTAACGAGGTGCGGCTGGTGCAGCTGCTCGGCGACGTCCGTGCCAGCAGACGAAAAACCGTTCGGTTGATCATCCAGGAGCCAAGCGACATTGAGGCGGAGGCGGTGCGCTAGTACACTCCATGCCAACCATGATGCGGTTGGTCACACTCACGCTGATCGGCGCAGTTCTGCTTTCCGCCTGCCGACGGGCCGGCGATTTGCTGCCGGAGGAAGTCCTGCGGCGTGTAACTCTGAGGAGCGGCCAGCTCCAGTCTGTGGAGATGGCCGGTGATCTTGATGCGGCTGTCACGATGAGCGGATCAAGAATATCCGGACGTGCGACGGTGCAGGGCGTCCTCACGAATGGCGGCGATCAAGCAGAGTTTTCGGTGCATGCGCAAGGCATTCTCGATCGCGGGTCACAGCGCTCTACTTTTCAGTGGTCGGGGGAGATCGTGCGCGATGCGGAGGTGAGTTTTGTCCTTCTTCGCGATGTGTCGGTGGATCCACCGTCCACTTTCTCGCAGGGGTTGGAGGCGATGCTTGGCACGTGGTGGTCGCTTCCTCGTAGCGAGAACGACCGCGCGTCTCTTCCGTCGCTCACCCCTGATCCGCGATTTCTCCGAGCACAAAGTATGGTCATCACGGTGGTGAAGGATCTCGGGCTGGAGGACATCGGTGGCCGTGACGCGTACCATTACGTGGTGTCCATTGATCCGGACCGCCTCGTCGGCTTGATGCAGGGTCTTGCGGAGGAACGCGGACAACCGTTCTCCATCGAAGAGACGCGCCGCACACTTGATCGCTACGATGCGCAGGGAGAACTTTGGATCGATGCCGACACGTTCGTCGTGCACCGCATCGCGTGGACGATTGTCACCCGGGAGAAACCTCCCGCAACGCGCATCGCGTTCCGCCTCCAACTGCGCAAGCACGACGATGCCCCCGGTGTCACCATTCCGACGCAGTCGCAGCCTCTCGATCCCACATTCCTCCTGCCTACCTTTTCCTTTTGAGCCATGGCCGATCCCGTTCCTCCGCCCTCCAGTCCGTCGCCGATGATCGATGCAGTGACCGCTTCGTCGACCGCTCCCGCTCCGATTCCCCCTGAGGTTACCCCGCAAGGGGGTAAAGGCATCCTGCTCCTTGCAGGAGTCCCGTATGCGGCTTTCGTTCTCTGGTGCCTCTTCCTGCTTGCCGTCCTTCCAAATCCCACGGGCGAAGCCAAGTCACTCGTCTCCATCGGGATCCTCACGACGCTCGGCGGCCTCTTGGCGTTCGTCGCCGTCGGTCTGCTTGCGCTCAAGCGAATCTCCGCATCCGCCACGTCCATCGAAACACGCCGAAGAAGCCTGATCATCGTGGGTATCCTTCTGCTGCCCGGAGTGCTCCTGGGTGCCGTGACACCGATCTTGATCATCAGAGAGCCGTCACTCCGGATCGATATCGTGGAGCCCACCGCGGCTGCGGATCTGGTGGCTCCGGTTGCCGTGACACTGAGTGCCGAGCGCGCGACGGGGATCCTGCGGAACCTGGGGTTTCGGGCGGTCAAGTACCAGTGGGACACGGATGGCGATGGTAAGCCCAATGACGAAACCGTCGTCCCAACGACGACCATTCTCTACGAGCGCCTCGGCGTCTACACGCCCGTGGTGCGGATCATTCTCGACGGTGGAGGCTTCCGCCGCCTCACCCGCCGCGTGTCGATTCCCACGGCTGTCTTCTCCGTGACGCCGGTCCAGCCTGTGGTCGAGAAGGCCATCAAGTTCAGTGTCGCCGGCCTCCTCACCGATTCTAAATTGTTCAAGCAGGTCCAGTGGGATTTCGGTGACGGCAATCCTCCCGTTACCGTCACCACGCCCGATACCGCGTACACGTACTACACCGTCGGCGATTATTCTGTGACCGCCGTTCTGCAGCTGCAGAATCAATCGCAGATCACCTACAAGCGCGTGATACCCGTGCGCGAGCCCGAGCCGCTCCCGTTTCCGATCACGCTGGTCAGCGAGCCGAAGACTCTTATCGGTCCCATACCGTTTGGCGTACTCTTCCGTCTTGTCACCGATGTTCCACTGAAGGAAGTGGTGTGGTCGTTCGGCGATGGCAAGGAAGATCGCGGAGCGAACCTGCTCCGCGAGTCGCATGCCTTCGAGACCGTCGGCGTCTTTCCGGTTGTGGTCCGTGCCCGCTCCGACGACGGAACAATCGCCGAGTTGACAACTATCGTCCGCGCGACCGAGGTCCTTCCTCTGCAAGGTCTGCAATCTGAGGGACAGCCTCCTGTCCAGAACAACATAATCATCGGTGAAGTGCCGGTCGAGATTCATCTGACCCCCAAGACCGTCACACCTCTCGTACAGTTCAGCTGGGAAATCCCCGATGATCTCAATGCGCACGCGGAGGGCGGCACGCTTACGGGGATCTTCCGCAAGGAGGGAAAGTACACCGTCACCCTGATGGCACAGGGCGCGGAAGGGAAGAGCATGCGCCAGCCGATCACGATCGAAGTGAAGCCGCCGTCGGCCGAACCGACGATTCTGCTGACGCCCGATGGTGGCACCGCACCGCTCGCAGTGACCTTCGACGCGTCGCAAAGTTTTGTCCCTCCCGGCGAGACCGTGGCCGGATTCAAGTGGCTCTTTGGCGATGAAGGGCAGGGGAAAGAATTGCCGCAACTGGGAGCTGCGCGCGTGGAGCACACCTACCAAGCACCGGGCGAGTACGGCATCACCCTCTCCGTCGTCCTGATCTCCGGCAAGAATTTCACCACGCAACGGACGATTGTCGTGCGCAAGCCGACCCTGACCGCCTGTCTCACCGCAAGTCGCCTGACACTCCAGGCCGGTAAGGGAGTCGAATTCGATTCCTCGTGCTCGACCGGCGATAGCAGTTCTCTCCTCTGGGATATTCGGCGGGATGATGATCCAGATGTAGTCCAGGCCCAGAGCAGCGATCCCACATACGTGTACGTGTTCGATGAGCCGGGCGAGTACACCGTGAGTCTGTCGCTCAAGGACTCGTATGGCAATCAGGATAAAAAGACGATTACTATTTCCGTTTCTCCTTCAGAATAATTTCTATGAAGCATTCGACCTTCGTCCGCGGGTTTGCGATTCTTGCCGTTCTCGGCCTGCTTCTAGGTGCAGTATTGCCGGCGCTGGGGGGGATGTAGAAATTTTCTCATCTCCTCGCAAATGTCGCTTCGAGTGACATCGACGCTTCTGTCGTGAATGTCGAGAAGGCTTTTTCTCCGATTTCCTGGAAAAGGAAAAATCCCGCCGCTCCAATCATCGCCGCATTATCTGTGCAGTAACTCAAATTTTTCGGAACCCGGACGATCACTGACGCCTTTCTTTTCCCGCAGACGTCCGCAGTCAATTCCCGCAGATGTGTATTGGCCGAGACGCCGCCAACGAGATGAACTTCCGTGATGTCGGGATGATGCTTCAATGCGTGGTCGATCCGGTCTGTCAGGTGGCGGCAAAGGGCGTGCTGAAAAGAGGCGGCCAGATCTGGCAGCAGGGACGCTCCGGCGGAACGTTCATACTCGAGATCGCGGAGTAGATATTTCATGGAAGTTTTCAGTCCGGAAAAGCTGAAGTCCAGAGTGTCTTCATTGTGTAAGGGGAGCGGAAATTCAAATTTGTGAATGTCGCCGTTCGCGGCTGCTTTTTGGATCGAGGGGCCGCCGGGGTAGGGGAGTCCCAGCATCGAGGCACCCTTATCGAACGCTTCGCCGGCAGCGTCGTCGCGGGTGCGGCCGAGGAGTTTCCCGGTGGTATGGGAGGAGCGGTACCAGAGATCGGTGTGGCCGCCGGAGGCAGACAAGGTGAGTAAGGGGAACGTTGGTTCTTGACTGGATTGTGCGATTCGTTGACTCGTTAATTCGTTCATTCGTTTATTCGTTTCTTCGTTACTTCGTATGCCGTGAAGAATCATTCCTCCATCGAGCCACGTCGAACTCAGGTGACCCAGTGTGTGGTGGACGCCGATGAGGGATTTTTTGTGGATGGACGCGAGTGCGCGTGCCGTCACGGTCCCGACCAAGAGCGAGCCAAGAAGGCCCGGGCCGCGCGTGACGGCGATTGCGTCGATGTCCTTCATGGTGACGCCCGCTTCTTTCAGCGCCTGCTCCAGAACCGGAATCATGCACTCGATTTGCATCCGTGCCGCCTGCTCGGGGATCACACCGGCGAGAGCCTCGAAAGTCTTCCGCGAACTGGAAATCACGTTCGACTTCACAGTGATGCCGTCGTGGACGACGGCGACAGAGGTTTCGTCGCAGGAGGTTTCTATTCCCAGAATGAGCATGGGGGGATTCTACCT
>CAYGNM010000086.1:0-5109 GCA_964351275.1 uncultured Candidatus Peribacteria bacterium
GTTCACTCGAACGTCTGTCGCGATGTGTACATGCCGTTGGGACTGTGTGATTTTTGATGGCATGGTGATGACTCGAGCCGCGCCTCGAGCCGCACGATCATTTTCCATTGCACCACTATTGACCCCAATGCTACAGTCGCCGCCATGATCACCCGTGGGACGATTTTCCTTCTTTTGATACTTGTTCTTCTGTTCGGTGCGTCGATGTACGGCGGGTATTGGTATCGCTCGCGGCAAACACTGCAGCAAGTGTATGCGCAGCCCGGGTGGTGTTGCATGATGAGACAGCGCGAGTGCGTGGTGGCGGACAATTTGGATGCATGCGAGGGCCAGGGCGGTGCCAGTTTTGACTGGGATCGCGGCGCGTGTGATGCCATCTGTCATCCGCCTGTCCGGCGCACCAAGGCTGCGGTCAGCGCTCCGGTGACCCCGTAATTCTCCTCCTCTTTCCTGATGCTTTCCCCGCGCAGCACCCGCCGATTGTTCCTTCTGCTGCTTGTGGTGGTGGGAATAGGAAGCGGAGTGTTTTTTGTGCAGGCGGTTGCCCATGCGGAGAACCATAACACCGACACCGTACGAGATCGCGGGTCCGATACCACAAGAGATCGTGGTTCCGACGCCGCTCCCAGCCCCAGTGCCTCCAATCCCACGGGGTACTGCTGCTTGCCGAGTAGTGCTGTCCAAAAAGGAGGCATCTGCGATCCGGATTCGATGCAGTCATTCTTGAATGGAACGCCTCCGCCCGGTCTCAAGGTCAGTGAATCCGATTGCCAAGGCGGTTTCGGTCTAGCAGAACCCGGGAAGCTCTGGAATAACGATTCCAAACTCTGTGCGTTCTACTGCGGGCAGGCTCTAGAACTCTGGTACTGCGATCCACGGGAGAACGCTCAGGAAGAATCTCTTCCCTATACCTGTCTTCAGCAACCGGTCACCCGCCAGCCGGACGATCCCGATACCATTGGATTTGGATACCTATACCAGAAAAATGAGGACATTCCGGCAGACGCCCCTCTGGGGACCACCAGTTGTGCAGAGGTCTGCAATCCACCGCCGGATCTGGAGACGAAAGTCAGTTGTCCCCAAGCCTGTATGCGCGATGACTATGAATGTGTGATTACTGTCCGCAACAAAAATCTTACATCGGAAGCAAAAGTCCCCTCCATCACTGCCACATTGGGATGGTATGACACCGACAATACCGTACAGGAATTCAGCGCGTCCAAAATTACTGGTGCAGTCTACGAGGCGAACGGCGGTGATCTCCTCAATTACGACGCCGATGTACTCGAGCCGCGTAAACTTCGTTGGCCTGCTGCTGCGTCGCCACAAAATAAAATTGTCATTCCTGCCGGTGGAAAGTTCTCCGTCTCTGTCTCTGTAGGGCAGGCGGGAATGACTTTGGCTCCGGATTACGTTGGTACCAAGACAGAAGGAACGCTGTCCGTTTCGGTGAATGCCCCCTTTGTCCCTGGTAATGTGGCCTCACTGAGCGCCTGGACCTCTCTCACCGTCGGCGATACCTGCGGTCTCGATGTGCAGTCGGAGTGTCAATTACCAGCGGACGAGAGCGAGGATCCCTGGCCCTACGTTCAGTACAGCGCCACGGTTCCTGCGGGAACCGGGACCGCCACGGTCGAAATTGCCGTTCCGTCGTGCATGGATATCAGCGGCCTCATCTGGCAGGATGACCAGAACCATCCGGATTCTTCGATCATGACTCAACCGATCTCTGCCGACGACGGTGCGGCGGGTGATCCCGGCTGCTGGTACACCCCGGAGACGGCTGATGTCATTGCCGAGCTCGCGGGCACTGTGCGCTGCAATGTTCCGATGAATCCGGACAGTGTGCAATTTGCGTCCTACTGGGCACCCGTGGATACCAGTAATCCGGACTGCGCATCGGGTATGCCCATCATAAACATCGTCGCGTACGTTCAGACGCCCGATGACGATGAGCCGGTGGCGACGAAACCCGTGACGGTATTCGTTGCCTCGTGCACTGCCTGCGACATGTGCAAGAACTGCATGGCGACGCTGGCGGATGGCACTAGGGTGACCTGCGCCGAAGCCGCCACAGTGGACGAAACAGTTGCCGCTGCTGCCTGTACGGATGAGGGGCGTAATCCGTGCCGCTGGATTCCCCGCGATACGGTCTTTAAAGAGGACAGTGGGCAGCCGATCAACATTCCGGGTCGCTGCGCTCCGGATCCCGAAGCGGTGGATACCCTCGAGGGCAAGCCGATGTGCGACTATTCTTACGGATGTTGTGAGGACATTGGTGATGAGGAGGATGAAGAAGCCACCTGGTATTATGCGTTCGGATATGTGAGGGACGGCGAGAAGGCAGAGGACTTTGACGAAGCCAAGCGCTGCGTGCTCGCATCGGATGCGGACTCGGACGTCTACTTCGCAACTGATTGGGCACGCGCGCCGCTCTTGGATAATACGGGACTCGGATTTTACTTCCCCGGGCGCCCCGGCAAAGAAGATTATGTGAGCGAGCGTGCGAACGCCTGTACGGAAGACTCCGATTCATCGACCTCGTCTACTGCAAGATCTAGGGGCGGCACGACCGGTTCCGACGTCAACCTCTCCTGCGACCGGCGACTGCGCGTGGCAAATGGTGAAGTGTTCGACCGGAATTTGGCTGCAGCATGGCAAACGCCGGACTGGACGACCACGTTCTTTACCGATCGTAAGCAGGCCGATGGCACATACAACCACGCGACCAGCTACCTCTTCTATAGCATGGCACCGCGCGACTCCAGCGATCCTTGGGGTAATAATCCCTATCCCTTCGCTCCCGTTGGAGATAATTTGGGTGTCAACGTTATCGAAGCAGCACCTGCCTGCCTTTCCGCGCAGAACGTCGGCACCTGCTGCGGCGGGAGCGATGTTTTCTGTCCCATTTCCACGCTCTCCACCTGTCTCAAAGGGATCATGCTGCCGTTCATAGATGGCCCGTCCACAACATGCAATACGTACGCAACATCGTGTCTGGATTTCTCGAAGCTCGATGAAGCTGGAGATCTCATTCCCCTTGTCGATGGTGGAGGAATGCCCGTGCTCGATGATAATGGCAATATCCAGTACGTGGATCCCATTGTCCCGTGCAGCGCGGACAATTCTGTTCCCGTGTGCGCGTAATAATCGCGACGTCTGAATGGTCTCTGATTTTCTTTTCCTCTCCACTCCCATGAGCCGCACCAAATTCTTCCTCGCCGTCGTTGCCGTCATCGTCCTCGGAGTGCTCGCGGGATGGTGGATCTTCGGTCTCGGGTACCAGGCACCGGTCAGTCCCGTGATGGAGCAGGCGGCCTCATCGGCACCGCCGCGCGTGACCTCGGGCTACTGCTGTCAGAAGGAAGGCGAGACGTGCGTGGAAGTGGAGAATGCCGCCGCGTGTTTTGCGCCGGGCGGCAAAGGGTTTAATACGCAGGAGGTGACCTGCACCAGCTTCTGCAAGAAGATCGGCATCCTCCTGAAATTGCAGAAAAAATAATGTCACCAAGCCCCCTTCGCCGTCGGCTGGTGTTCGGCCTTCTGGGAGCCGCACTCTCGCTGGTGATGGTGACAGTGGTGAGCGCCCAGGTAAGTCGTGAACGTGGATGTACTTGGAGAGGATGGTATGCGCCTGGGGGGGCATCACCCGAATTGCTGCCAGGCACGAGTAGGATTGTGACTTTATTTGGCGATGAATGTACGTCCGCTGGCATTAAAAATCATATCAGTGGTATCAATAGTTGGCTCGCTATGCGATTGCCGGGCGACATTGTGCAGGGTGCCGGCTTCACCATTGAACGACGAACGGACTCAGAATTTGCGCTTATAGTGGGCAACGCCGTACCAGGGGAGTACATCCTTGTTTCCCTTGAGGATGGCGGAGTAGTACAGAAGCCGTTTATTGTGGCAAGAGCTCAAGATCCAGAGCGCACACTCGGTTTCTGCTGTCGTGAGGTCAAGTCCGGTGAACGGTGCGACAGAATGACCACAGCGGGGTCCGGTCCGTCCGGTCAAGCGCGGTGCAGCAATGGAGAGACTTACGTGCCCAACACTGGCAACTATGCGGAGAAGAGGAATTTTTGCGATTACCAGGTCTGCGAGGTTCCGGGCACATGCTATGTCCCGAATGCGAACGTGGTTGGTGTTGAGGCCTGTTCCACGGTCAGTCGCACGGAGTGTCTTGCGAAGAGTGGTGAATTTCACGGGGACTGGAGTTTGCAGTATTGCTCCGCGTTCGTTGCCCAGGGCGGCAATCCGCACCGGTACTATTGCGATCCTTCCGACGAAGTACCCTATTTTGACGAGGAAGGCGATCTGCAGACGGAAACGGCAGCAGTCTGCACACGAGTATCGCCCTCAGAATTGGGTCCATATTCTCCCATCGACGGCGGTTTTAAGTATCGTGCACTGGATCCCGGGACCTACGATTCGTTTGCGGACTCTCAGGAATCCTGTGATGCCATCTGCGGTTTTACCTGTGTGTACCTTCCGGTTCTCGGGACGGTCACCAAGGGATGTATCAGCATTCCGGTGACGGCAAGTGGCGAAAAGCCGTGCGATCTTGTGGTGAACGGGAGGTTATTGCCGCCCTATTGCCCGCCGCTCACTGCGGCAGAACGAGCGGGTTTAACTCCCCGCGAATTGGCGGATAAATCGCAGTATCACCAGGCGGAGGAGCCCAATGCAGTGTCCGTGAATGGAAAATTTGATACCCAGCAGGAGTGTTCGCTCTATTGCAGGAACTGAACCGGCATCGGTTTTTTGCTACACTTTCTGTGATGATTCGCGGACGCATTTTTCGGCTGATGCTTGCCATTGCGGTCGTCGTGATGGGAATGGGAGGAACGATGATCGGGCGGGTGGCGGCACAGAATCAGCCAGGTGATGCCTTCTGCTGCGGAAACCTCACAGAGGAGTGCATACCCTTTCCCAGGGTGATGGCGGCCGGTCGTAACGGCGTGGATCGGTGTTCACAGATGCGCCAGGGTGGGGGCGGCACGTTGGTGAGAATCAACGAGGAGAATCCCAATACGAGCACGGCGGCGAAAGCAAAAGCATACTGCGACTATGTGCAATGCCAAAGGCCTGCCCCCTGCTGTGTTCCCA
>CAYGNM010000087.1:0-5093 GCA_964351275.1 uncultured Candidatus Peribacteria bacterium
AGCTCTTCACCTTCACCGCGCTCTCGCGGTTCGAATCGTCCATTGCTGCCGTCACCGCGCTCGCACTCTTCGTCCCCCTCTGCATTTCCACCGGCGGCAACAGCGGATCGCAGGCCGCCACCCTCGTCACGCGCGCGATGGCGCTGGGGCACATCACCACACGCGACTGGTGGAAGGTGCTGCGACGAGAGCTCTTCATGGGTGTTGCGCTCGGTGTTGCGCTAGGCACCGTGGGGTTCGTCCGCGCATTTCTGACTCCGCAGCATGTGCTCGGGGGGATCGATCAATGGATAATCGGCATCGTCATCGCGCTCTCGGTCGCCATCATCTGCCTGTGGGGAACGATCGTCGGATCGATGCTGCCGATCGTCTTCAAGAAACTCGGGTTCGATCCGGCATACGCTTCAAGCCCCTTTGTTGCGACATTCGTCGACGTCACCGGCATCGTCATCTACTTCTCCATCGCCAACGCCTTCATCCTCGGATGACCACCCGCTGCATCGCCGTCGTCGGCATGAACGGCGCGGGCAAGACCGTCTTCGGCAAACGTCTGGCGTCGAAGCTCGGATGGAAGCGCACGGACACCGACCGGGTCTTTGAGGAACAGAGCGGCGATCACCACGCGTTCATCGAACGACACGGATGGGAAGAATTCCGTCGGAAAGAGGAGCGGATTGTTCTCGACGCGCTCCAGCCCGGCCACGTCGTCACCTTGAGCGGCGGATCGATTGAATCCCCCACCGTCCGCGCAGCGCTCAAAGACCATGCCGTCGTGATCTGGCTCCAGGCGGATGCACAGAGGATCAAACGCCACCTGGACCGCGCCCGGGTCGAGCGTCCCGAATTCAAAGACGGCATTGACCATGCTGCAGTGGAGAAGATGCTGAATGAGAGAAATCCGCACTACGAAGCGGTTGCCGACATTACGATTCCCGCGACCATCCCCTTCGCGCGGCAGGTCCCGATCGCTATGCTGGAGCTCCAAAAGTATGACCCGACCGCTGATCCTCGTCGATAAAGAGAACCGTCCGGTGGGCACCGCCTCCCGGGAAGACGCGCATGTGTTTCCGGATGGGAAACTTCACCGCGCGTTCTCTGTCTATATCTTCCGCAGCAACGGAACGGAGATTCTCATTCAACGACGCGGTCCCGCAAAACTCTTCGCCGGTCTCTGGGCCAATTCGTGCTGCAGCCATCCGCGGGATGGTGAGGAAATCACCGACGTCGCGCCGAGGAGGCTGCAGGAAGAACTGGGCTTCTCTTGCGCGCTGCATCCCGTGGGAGAATTCATCTATCAGGCAAAGGATCCTCAGGGAAAAGGCGCGGAGCATGAACATGTGACGCTCTTCCGGGGCGATGTGGATGATGTAACGGTCCGACCAGACCCACAGGAGATCGCGGAGTGGAAGTGGGTACATATGAATGATCTACAAACGGATATGACGAACCGTCCAGATGAGTACGCGCCGTGGTTCCATATCGGTTTAGCTAGCCTTGTAAAATCGAGTTAACGAATAAACGAGCACATTTCGAATCCACGATACGCTTCACTCATGAGCAACCACGAAAAAATTCACTTGGCAATTATCCCCGACGGCAACCGCCGCTGGGCGAAGAAGCGCATGCTCCAGCCCTGGAAAGGCCACGAGACCGCCATTGAGAACTTTCGATCCATCACCGAGTGGTGCCGCAAAGATCCGCGCGTCTCTGTCCTCACCGTCTGGTGCTTCTCGACCGAGAACTGGAAGCGAGACAAAAAGGAAATCGACATGCTGATGAAAATCTACGAGGAGTATCTGGGAAAAGAGCGGAAGGGATTCCTGGAACAGAAGACACGCTTCGTCCACTCTGGTCGCTTCGACCGGATTCCCGCGTCGCTCGCGGCATTGATCAAGGAGGTGGAAGAAGAAACGAAGGACCAGACCGAGTTCACACTGAATCTCGCCGTCGACTACGGCGGCAAAGATGAGCTCCTCCGTGCGATGAAGAAGCTCAACGATCCCAAGTCCGTCACCGAAGAATCTTTCCGGCAACTCCTCGATCATCCCGAGCTCCCCGATATTGATCTGATCCTGCGGACTTCAGGCGAGCAGCGCACGAGCAACTTCTTCCTGTGGGAGAGTGCGTATGCGGAGTGGGTGTTCCTCGACAAACTTTTTCCGGATTTGACGGCGGGAGACATTGAAAAAGCCGTCACGGATTTTGGCGAGAGGACGAGGAGGTTTGGGGGCTAGGAATGAGTAGTTTCAATTGATCAAGCATGCTTCTTCAATGCATTGAAGATTGCTGTCTTCACTTCAGGCTCAGCGAGCTGTACCAGTTCAACAAGACTGGTGGTATCTGATAAGGCGCCCCGATTCCAAAGCCGTAAGGTTACTTCCATTTGAAGACTTTGAATGAGCTCCATTCGATCTTCGCTCAAAAGCGGCTTCACTCTCTCGGCAAAATTCGCATCCCTGTCGGCCAGCTCAATGATTTTTCCCAACAGACGCATAACTTCTCCATGGACGACAGAACGAAACATTCCCAGAGATCTCCTCAATGGGTAATCCGGTTGTGTCCCCTTCTCCACTTGCTCGTAGAAGATCTCCTCTTCAGTCATACTCCTATCCGCTGATTCCGAGACGGACCTGTCCGATACATCAACCTCGACAATGGCACTGCTGGTGGGAGCTGTAGGAGGAATCATGGCAAAATATGAACAATCGCAGGCAGAGCACAGTATACTATACAACTTCTCTGATGAGGCCAAGAACATCGTCAGCCCCCGGCAAAATCATTCTCTCCGGCGAATACGCCGTCGTTTTCGGCTATCCGGGAGTCGCCGTTCCCGCATCGGTCGGCGTAGAGGTCGTGTGGGAAGACACGGGTGACCATCCGATGAAGATCATTCTGTCGGCTGGGACGTCAGCGGAGATTTCGAAATCTCCGCTGACACACCTCATCGGTGAAGAATCCTACGCTCGAAAAATCGTCGATAAATGCATCGAAAACGGCGGACCGTCGACAGGAACACTCACCATCCACAACCGCATCCCCGTCGGCCGCGGCATGGGCTCCTCCACTGCCCTAGTAATCGCCATCTGCAAATGTCTGCTTGGGAATGAATGCAGGAATTCAGCACTCGAGATCGAGAACATCGTGAATCCCGGCAACAGCGGTCTGGATTTTGCCGTCATCTGGGCGAACCGGCCCGTCATCTTCAAGAAAGGAACGGCTCCCGAACAGGTTTCGTTGAATCTGGATTTTCTGAAGACGTGCACGCTGATCGATACGGGAAAACCGAATGAGGCCACGGCGGATCTGGTCGCCTGGATGCGGTCGCTCGTCAGCGGTGACAACCGCGGTTTGTCAGCGGAGACGCCGTCATCTCCGCTGACAAACACGTCTGCTGACGTTACGGCGGCACTGAAAACAATCGGAACATGCACAGAGAGAATACTGGCAGGAGAGGATCTTCCGACCGTGATGCACGACCATCATCGCGCGCAGGTTGCACTTGGTGTGGTAACGCCGGAAGCGCAAAGGATCATCGCAGAAATCGAGAAGAAGGGTGGCGCGGCGAAGGTTCTCGGCGCGGGGGCACGGACGGGTGGTGGGGGGATGGTGTTGTCACTTCATGGAGACAATTCCTCGTACGCTCACTTCTCCGAAGTGAGCTACTCGGAATGACAAGGAAGATTTATTACATGCCCTCGATACGAAACCTGCTCCGCAGGTTTCTACTCGGGCGGCCCGCCGAGTAGCTGGCCGTGGAGCGGCCAGCGTATCGAGGCGATTAAACACACTACCATTGTCATTCCGAGTAGCTCCCGGTGAAGCCGGGAGCGTACGAGGAACTTTATTGCGAGCGACAGTCTCATTCATTGCTAGAATGCCTTCGTTATGCCTATCACCGCCCGTTCCACCCCCAACATCGCCTTCATCAAATACTGGGGCAACCGCAACAATGCACTGCGACTCCCCGCCGCAGATTCGCTCTCGATGACATTGGATTCTCCGCACGTGGAGATCACTGTCGACCATGCCGATGTGCTCACAGTGCAATCATTTGATGCTGCGGGTACGGAAAAAATTCTCAAGGAGAAGGACACCGCTCGATTTGCCTGGCATCTGGAACTGACAAAGGAATATCTCAAAACATTGGATGCACCGACGGCGATTCCCGCATCCGCATCGATCACCATTCATTCCCACATCCCCTCCTCCATCGGCCTCGCATCATCGGCCGCGGTCTTCGGCTGTCTGGCAAAGGCGTATGCCGGACTGATCGATGGGACGGTCACGGTGAATGACCGACAGATCAGCGTGATCGCTCGATTAGGATCTGGTTCCGCCGCACGGAGCATCTACGGTGGATACGGTGCGCTGATCGCCGGAGACGGGAATGCGATCGATTCCTCCTCCGCTGTCCAAGTCGCTGACGAGAATCACTGGCTGCTCCACGACATCATCCTGGTCCCGACGCAGGAGGAGAAAAAAGTCGGTTCCACCGAGGGTCACGAGCTCGCGTGGTCGAGTCCGCACTATAAGAAACGTCTGGAAGCGATGCCCCGACGGCAGAAAGAATGCTGGGACGCCATCCTCAAAAAAGATTTTGAGAAGTTGCAGAGCGTCGTCGAGGAAGACTGCTGGGATATGCACAATGTGATGCAAACAAGCAGCCCCCCACTCCAATACCTGAATGACGCGACATACCGGATCACGGAAGCCATCGAGGAACTGCGCGAACGTGAACATCTCCCGGTCCTCTATACGATGGACGCCGGCCCGACCGTCCATCTCTTCTGTCCGGAGGAAGCAGTGACGGCTGTCCGGGAATTTGCAGAGCAACAGAAGGATTGCAGGGTTTTTGAGACGAAGACGGGTTCGGGAGCTGAAATCCTCTAATTGCGAGGAATATGGTATGTAGAATGTGGAATGTGGAATGATCGAATTCAATATTCCATATTCACCATTCAATATTCTCCCTATGGATCTTCGCTCACTTCCACCAGATTTGAATCCAGAACAGCGCTGCTCCGAACGCCGCTCACGCGTGGAGAAAGAACTCGCTGTGGATCTCTCGCACCTGACACCATCCGAGAACTCCA
>CAYGNM010000088.1:0-5087 GCA_964351275.1 uncultured Candidatus Peribacteria bacterium
GGCGTATGTCGATAAGGTGAATAAGGCTCTGGAAGGAACTCCGTGGGCGGAGAAGGGGATTGAGGAGGTACTTCAGAACCTCGACAAGCTCCCTGCCGATAAAAAGAAGCCGGTCCAGAACAACGGCGGCGGGCACTTCAATCACAGTCTCTTCTGGACGATCATGGGTTCCTCCTCCGAAGGGAGGCCCTCAGGCGATCTTGCGAAGGCGATCGATCAAGTCTTCGGCTCCTTCGAGGATTTTCAAAAGAAGTTCGAGGAGACGGCGACGAATCAATTCGGGTCCGGTTGGGCGTGGCTGTATGTCGATTCCGGGAAGCTGGCGCTCAAGGGTTATCCCAACCAGGACTCACCGCTAATGGAGGGGAAGATCCCGATTTTCGGCGTTGATGTGTGGGAGCACGCGTACTACCTCAAATATCAGAACAAGAGGCCGGATTATCTAAAGGCCTTCTGGCAGGTGGTGAATTGGAAAGAGGTTGAGCGCAGATTTGCCGTAGCAGCTTAAGCCGTCCCTCCCGCTACTTTCGATTTTCCTTTGCCCGCGCTCACATTGTGCTGGCGCTCAATAGACTCGAAGGCTCTCTTCATTTTCCCGTTGCCGTTAACAGGGTGTTTCTTCTTTTTCTCGAAGGCCGTCATGCCGCCGCCGCGCCAGATTTCGTCGATGTTGACGCGGTAGATGTTGTTGTACTTCTCCAGTTCGTCGGGGCCTGCAAGCTTTAGGACATCGAGTTCCGGTCCGAACATTTCGCTATAGCGGTCGCGACGCCGGATGAGAGTCATGGAGCCGTCCGGGGAAATCATCACGGCGGATGCGCGCTTGATGGTGTTGAAGTTATTGGCGAGCACTTGCGCATATCCACCAACGTCCATGATGGCGACGGTGTCGCCAACGCGCATTTTGGGGAGTTCTACACTGCGTGCCATCAGATCCCAGCAGTCGCACGTGTTGCCGCCGATGGTGACAGTGTGAATGCGCGGGGCGTTCATCTTGGTCGCCGGAAGAATGTCGTACCGTAGGCCGCCTTCCTCGATTTTCAGCGCGCCCTGGACCAGCGTATCGGGCACGAAGTTGTAGCTGGAGCCGTCGACATTCACCATCCGCTCTTTCGCTCCCAGTCGCTTGCGGGCAATCACTTTCATGAGTCCGATGCCAGCATTGAGGACGATGCTCTTTCCTGGTTCGAAGATCAGTTCAAGAGGAGGGAGGCCGCTCTTATCCATCAGTCGCCGGAAGTACGCGGGAAAGTCCTTCATCTCCTCGATCGGAAAGGCCTCCTCCGCGCCGATAGCGGCGGGGAATCCTCCTCCCATATCCAGGCGACGCACGCGAATGCCGCGTTCCTGACAGCGTTTAATGAGTTTTACGAGAATACGCGCTGCGGCCTTGAAAACACGTTTCTGATAGACATATCCGCCGAAGAAATGAAAACCGTCGAAGTCGACGTACGGACTGCGGACAGCGAGATCAACCGCCCGGTCGATGTACCCAATGGGGATGCCATACTTATTTCCGCGCGTCGAATAGTTCCCGACAGTAATCATGGGGTTCACCCGGATGAGCATGCGAATGTGCTTTTTCAGCTTCTTCGCCGTCGCAGCGATGTGTTCGATCTCCTCGATCGAGTCGGCGGTGATCGCCTGAATACCCATCTTTGCGGCGAAGTAGAGATCCTGTTCGCTCTTGAAGAGATTGGTGAGCACCAGCTGCCGCGGCTTGAAGTCCGCAAGGAGTCCCAAAATCAGTTCGCCGACACTGGAGCAATCGAGCTCAAAGCCTTCTTCGCGGATAATGCGGAGAATCGCGAGGTTACTATTGCACTTTACTGCGTACTGGAGACAGATTCCCGGTCCGAAGGTCTTCTTAAAACGCCGTAGCCGGTCGCGGATTTCGCTCTCTACCATCACATATAAAGGAGTGCCGTACTTCTTGACGATATCGTCCACGCTTACCCCTTCGATCATCAGCACGCCGTCTCTGGTTTGCGTCAGAAATTTGCTCCACCGGTCGCGCATGTAACGCGCGTTGACCGGCTGACCGATGGTGGGGCGCTTCTTGGAGTCCGGAGGACGTTTCTTCATTTAAAAAAAATTGCAAACAGAGCCGAAGTATAGTGAGCGTGCGTCGTGTGTCAAAAAAATTATAGATCGAGCAACACTGCCGCTATCCAGGGAAACGCCACTGTCACGTCGCTTTGGATTATCTGGTAGTAGCTCTTCGTCGACAATTTATCCCACGTGATCTTCTCCTTCCCGCCCGCGCCGGAGTACGAGCCGTAGGACATCGGTGAGGAGCCGATCTCGACGAAGCCGGCCCAGTCGCGGATTTTTCCGTGGAGCTGGAGATCGTGCTTGAGAGAGGGGACGACGCAGATGGGGAAATCGGCCGAGATGCCGCCGCCGAGCTGAAGGAAGGCAATGGGGGCATCCTTGGCTTCCTCCATGTACCAGTCGTACATCCACGTGAAGTACTCGAGGCCGCCTTTCATGATGGTGGGATCGAGCACCGTGCTCTTGTCCTTGCGCCACTTTCCGCCGTAGGTGTAGCTCGCGAAAATGTTGCCCATCGTCGAGTCCTCAAAGCCGGGGATGACGATCGGCACTTTTTTCTCGTATGCGGCGAGCGTCCAGCAGTCATCAGGGTTCGCCATCGGATCAGGCTTGATCAATCCTTCTGCAAAAAGTCGGCGGAAGTACTCGTGTGGGAAGGAACGCTCTCCTTTCTTCTGTGCTTCTTTCCACATCTTGAGCAGATGCGGTTCCATGATACGCACGCTCTCATCTTCCGGCAGGAACGTATCGGTGATGCGGCGGAGCCCCGTATCGCGCAGTTCTGCCTCCTGCTCGGGAGTGAGCTCCGTGTAGCGCGGGATGTACGCGTAGTGCGAGTGCGCGACGTAGCGGTAGTACGACTCCTCATGGTTCGCGGCGGTCGCGGAGACCAGGTGCACTTTGTTCTTCCGGATCAGTTCGGCGAGCGTCACACCGATCTGGAACGAGCTCAATGCGCCCGCGAGCGTCACGACCAGCTTGCCCCCGTTCGCCAGATGTTCTTTGAGCCAGAGCGCGGCCTGAAGCGTCGATCCGCCGTTGCAGTGGCGGAGCGTTCGTTCGGCGAAGGCGGAGACGGGGCTTTTACTCTTCTTGGTGGAGTCGACGATTGTTCCCACCGACTTACCGCCGGTTTCGATGACGATATGCTTCTTGAGGTCCGGAGTGAGCTGGTTGAACTTTTTCTTCATGGATAGAGAGGGGTAAACCTAAGAAATCGTACAGATATGAGAGGAAGAATCAAAAAAGATTTGGCGGCTATTCTCAAGAAATGAGATCTGTCCCAATTGCGTCTTTTGCAGATTGCCTGCACAATTTTCCCGATGTCCCAGCGCAAAGTGAAGGTCGGCATGATTCAGATGTCTATGAGCAGCGATGCTCAGGCGAATCTGAAGAAAGCGGAGACGATGATCGGTGATGCCGTCAAAAAAGGAGCACAGATCGTCTGCTTACCCGAGCTGTTCCTCAGTCCGTACTTCTGTCAGAAGAAAGATGATCAGTCGGCGTTCGAGACAGCCGAACAGATGCCGGACGGCCCGACGACGAAGGCGCTCTCTGCCATCGCGAAGAAGCATCAAATTGTCCTCGTTGGCGGTTCCATATTTGAGCGTAGCGACGACGCCGCGTCGTCGGGAAAAGAAACATTCTATAACACGACCCCCGTCTTCGACACCGACGGTTCGTTGCTCGGGACGTACCGCAAGACGCACATTCCCGAAGATATCCTCTATCACGAGAAGCACTACTTTTCGCCGGGCGACACCGGCATCAGAGTCTTCAACACGAAGTTCGGAAAAATCTGTCCGCTGATCTGTTACGACCAGTGGTATCCGGAAGCCGCGCGCATCGCGGTCCTGAAAGGAGCGGAGATCCTCTTCTATCCCACCGCGATCGGTCTGGTGGATGCGGAAGTCGAAGAGAACATCACGGGTGATTGGGAACAGATGTGGAGGAATGCGCAGCTTGGGCATGCGGCGTCGAATAATGTCTATGTGTGCGCACTGAACCGTGTGGGACGCGAAGATCGGATCACCTTCTGGGGCGGCTCCTTTATTGCGGGACCGAACAGTGCGATTCTTGTGAAGGCAGGGGATCAGGAACAGATCGTCATCGCGGAGTGCGATCTTGATAAGGTGAAGCCGCTCCAAGATGCGTGGATGTTCCTCAAGAATCGGCGGCCCGAAGCTTATGAAGATCTCACTAAACGCTGAATTATGAATCATGAATTATGGACCTCGTTCTTCACGCCTTATGATTCATAATTCGTAATTCATGATTCATCTCCCGTGAAATCAGAACCTCTCAAAACATCGGCGAATCAGGGCTACAGAATGCCCGCCGAGTGGGAACCGCACGAGGGAACCATCCTCACATGGCCACACATTCCAATCGGACTAAAAGATCATCCGCACTGGCCAGGGCTCTACGATCAGATTCCTGCGGTCTGGACGCGCATGGTCAAAGAATTGGAAGTGGGTGAGGATGTTCATGTAATCATTCATGATGAGGAGACGGAACAATTAGCCAAGGCTGAGATGAAGAAGGCAGGAGTTCGTGGCAATCGCGTTCATCTCCACCGCATCCCAAATAACTTCACCTGGGCACGGGACAACGGTCCAATCATCGTCAAGAATGCGGCGGGTAAACGTCTGTTTTTGGACTGGAAGCATAACGCATGGGGCGGACAGTGGGACTATGAATTGGATGATCGGATGCCGACGCTCCTTGCTCAAGAACTCCACGAACAGTCACTCGATGTTCCGATGGTATTAGAAGGAGGATCGATTGACGTGAACGGAAGGGGGACGCTCATGACGACGGAGAATTGTCTGCTGAATCCCAACCGCAATCCGGATCTTTCAAAAGAGCAGATTGAGAAATTCCTCAAAGACCATCTGGGTGTCACTCACATCCTCTGGCTCGGGGAGGGGATTGCCGGTGACGACACCAGCGGACACGTCGATGATCTCACGCGCTTCGTGGGCCCGCGCACGGTCGTGATGATTGTGAACGACGATCCTGCGGATCCGGAC
>CAYGNM010000089.1:0-3352 GCA_964351275.1 uncultured Candidatus Peribacteria bacterium
ATTATGGAGGAAGCATTTCACAGGCCCTTCGACCAGGCGGCGATCGCAGGCGAGGGTGGCCGCAAAGAAAGAGGAGGAGGACCGTGAAGAGGATTTGGATGTCGAAGACTTGGATGAAGACCCCACGCCGCTCGACGCGGTCGAGCTCTGCGGGGCTGACGAGGAGCTGCTGCAGTACCTCTCCGTGCAAATTTTGCATTGGTCCGTCTGCGGGCACCACGGCACGGCCGCCTCCAGAATGTCCCCGTCATCCACACAGACCACCACCCATTCACCACTCACCTCCTCTATACACTCCGGGCTGCCGGCCGGACAGTAGACGTCGGGGGTGTGGGCGCAGATCGGACCATGCTCATTACAGAAGGGAGTTCCAACGGGGAGACATGACGTCTGGCAACAACCGCAGACGGAACTCGACGACGAAACCGAAGAAGCCGATGGAACCGAGGAAACCGAGGATGCCGACAGAGAGGACGAATTGCTGGAAGAAGAAGTTGTAGAGGTTGAAGAAGAACTGCCGCAGTTCGCCAAACACGACGACAGACAGGCGTCCGCCATCGGGCACCGCGGCTCCTCGCCTTCGTCGCAATAGACGTCTCTGTCAAAGTCACAACTGGGCAGACCGCTCGCGCAGACGGCGAGCGTGGATGGATCGCAGAGCGGGACGTAGTCGTCATCACAATAGGGCGTGGTGGAACACTGCGTCTGACACTGGTTGGTACAGGTGGAAGACGATGAACTAGTGGAAGCCGAGGACGTTGATGATGCAGATGAGGAAGAGGATGACGTGGAGGACGAGGTGGAGGAAGTCGAGGAAGTGGAGGAGGTGGAAGAGGATTTCGAGGAGGACTTCGTAGAAGAAGAGGATGTTGAGGAGGATTTCGAGGAGGACGTAGAAGAGGACGATGTCGAACTGGAGGAAGCACCGCTGCAGCAGAGTTTGCCCATGAGACTGAACGGATTGCCGTTCGGCGAAATGCAATCGCCGCCGGAACACCCAGGGCTCGACCAATCGAAGAGCGAATCATGATGACTGCCTCCACTGCAAGTCAAGGCACAGGGGATGGATGTGCACGCCCTGCCATCCGCACGCCCATTGTAGCAACACGAGTTATTTCCACCGATATTCCAACAGGCATTTGGATCCACGGAAAAGGAATAGACAGTGCCACTGGTCACCGTCAGGGCGCTTGTGAGAGCCGCACCCGCTGAGACCGAATAGGCGCTGCCGGGACTGATGGAGGGACTGATGGAGACGCTGATCGCTCCGACGTTGTCTGCCCTGTTGATATCGTTCATGCCCAATTGGAGAACGCCGTTGCAGCTGGCGGTGAAGGTTCCGGAGAACCCAAGCTGTATGAAGGAACAGGATGGGCTGGAACTGGAAGAAGAGGAACCACCACCCGTCTTGAACGCCCATGTCGTCTTGTCACCAATGCCCGGATAGCAGTTGAGCCCCCCTTGATCCATATAAATGCACCCGTAGATGACCACAAAGTACGAGGTGTTCGGGAGAAGATCGACCGCCGGCGTGATGGTGATCGTGCTCGTCGAAGTACCGTTCGCCAGAACGACATTCGAGGTCCCGGCGAACACCGTGGACTCGCCTTTGGCCGGATCGGCAGGGACGTAATACTCTCCAATAGGATGGTCGGAACGGAGGATGCCCACAGAGCGGAATCCCGTGGCTCCGTCATCGAACATTTTTTCGCTGGCCGTCAGCACGAGCGTCGGATGCAGAGCGACTCCTGTTGCGCCGTTCGGCGGCGAGTACGCGATGGCCTTGGGAGGAGTGGTATCGACCGTCAGCGTCAGGGTGCTGGAATCTCCGGACGCGCCGCAGGAATTCGTCTGCCGCACGGACATCACGTGCGTCCCGTCGGGAATGAATCCCGAGGTGATCGTCGAATAAAAGTTCATCGTTTGGAACATCGTCTGTACCGTCACGCAGCTGATGGGATCGCCGGTCGCTACGCCGTCGCTGTAGAGCTGAACAGTGGACCCTTCTGCACAGTTGCTGTCGCTGTTGGTGGGATAGAACCGGAGGCCCGTGTTGACGCTGGTTCGCAGATCCGTATTGGAGGTCCCAACATCCTGATTGAAATCAAATTTGCCAAAATTCGCGGGCGGAGCAGGCGTCCCGGAACACCCCGATGACCCACCCGTGCAGAGGCCCGATTGGCACGTGCCCCCGAGGCATGGTTCGCCGTCAGAGCGACGAAAATCCGGCGGGCAGTCCTGACAGCTGTTTTGCACACCCAATGTCCAGACCTCAAAAGGATCACAGGCCATATCGCTGGCAGACGGCCCGCCGATAGACGGACGACAAATTGTCATGCCGGGGATACAGCCGAGGGGAGGGGTACCCGGAGAAGACGGAGACCCGGAACAGAACCCCGACACACACCGGAGACCGGATGACGGGGTACTGTAGTAACCACAGTGAAAATCGAAGCCGCAGCACTGTCCTTCACCACTCATGGCGCAGTGTGCTGAACCGAAAATCGATGGATCGCCAAGACAGACACCGCTGCAGCAATCGGCACCTGTCGTGCAGATCGTGGTGAACATCTCTCCCGTGAACATCTGTCCCTGCAAGCGCAGGACAATCTTTTCCACGGGTATCGCCAACAACATCCCCGTGACGATGAGCAGGAGAGGAAAGGTGCCGATAAGGAGGCGACGGGGGCGGATCATGGAAGAGGATGGCGCATTACGGAGCCCTGACGCGCCGTCCGCACAGGCTGTTCTTAAACGCCAGGTCACAGGTCTCGTTGCCGGTGTACGGGAAGAGCATGCCGCCGACCTTTGAGCACTGCACGTCCTGCATGTGCAAACAGCCGATCTGCGGATCGCAGCAGAGACCGATATCGCGGACGGTGGCGCACGCGTCGACACAGGGGAGGACGCGCGACGACTCCCACGACGGATCGACGACGTTCGGATCAATCGGATCCCGGCTGGAGAACGGATTCACGTAGAACACGGCACCGGTCGTGTGAATGAAGCACATCACCGACCGCGGGAGCAGACGACGGTCACAGGCGGACACATCGACGGGAACGGGAGCCGGAACGGGAGTGGATGGGCGGGAAGCAGATCGGACGGACGAACCGGGCGATGCCTCAGCAATGGACGCCGCCGATCCCCGCGATGCGGGAGACGAACGCACGGAGACGGTGCGCCGGGAGGAGGACACTGCTGTGCCCGGGGACGTTGGACTGCGCACGGCGCCCGCCTGCCGGTCGGGCAGGGATGATTGTGCGCCGCTCCCCTCCTCCGATCGCGCGGACGTCTGCGTACCCGAGGCCGGCTCGCCGGAGGGAGTGGCGGCGATCGTGGAGGACTGCGC
>CAYGNM010000089.1:3362-4916 GCA_964351275.1 uncultured Candidatus Peribacteria bacterium
GCGCCTGCGAACTGGGGGACCCCGGACAGAAGCTGGGGAATCTTTCGCAGACGGACTGGCTGGCCGTGCCGGCCGTGCCGGTGACCGTCGTCGTGGTGGTCGTCGTTGGTGCTCGGGAACCGCCGCAATCATTGGCGATGCACGACTGGCACTCAGAGGACATCGGACACGTGGCGCTGCCACCTTTGGAGCAACTCACGACGCCGAAGGTACACACGGGGCGTCCACCCGCGGGACAGGTGGCGGCTCCTGTGGAGCACACCGGCGCATCCTGGTAATCGCATCCGGGCGTTTCGCTACACAGGGAACGGCAGTTGGCGCAGACCGCAACCGCAGGGGTCACCACGCTGAATGATTCCTCCGATGTCGTGCTGCGCGCCACGAAGACGGTCGGACTGCTCTCCTCTGCACTGCTCGAACTCTGCTGGAATGCGCTCGATGCACTGCTCGAGGACGATGCGCACAGAGACGGGAATTCTGCGCACGTGCCCGTGACACTGCTGGAGGAGTCCGTGCCACCTGCGGAGGAAGACGATGACACGCAGAGCGAGGGGAACTCCGCACACGTGCCCGTGACACTGCTGGAGGAGTCAGCGCTCCTGGATCCGACGCCACTGGATGCGGAGGATGTCCTCGACGATATCGTGGAGGATGACGTGAGCGAGCTCGTCGAAGCGGTCGAAGAGACCGAACTGCCGGCAGGACAACTCCCCGCGCCCGCGGCGAGCTGGGAAATTTCGGGTGACGTGAGGACGCGGCTGTAGAAGCGCATATCATCCAGAGATCCCTTGAATGCCGTACCCACGGTATCATTGCCGATTTTCGACGCCACAAACGACGGGGCTCCCATGTATGCGGTACCCGCAACGCCATTCACAAAGAATGTCGCTTTGCCGGCGTCGTTGGTGAGGGTGACGTGTTGCCAGATGCCATCGGTCAGCGGAGCCGAGAGGTGTTCTGCACCATAGTAATAGGTGAGAGTTTTGGTGGCCCCGCGGTACCACACGCCGTTCTGTGACCCATCAGTGAAAATTGTTCCGTAGGCCGCCGTTTGCGCATCGGGCTTGATCCAGAAAGAAAGCGTGAAAGTATTGCTCGTGGTGATTGCTGGAATCGACACGCCGGGCCCATTCACTGTCAGAGCATTGCCGAATTTCCCGGATGTCCAGACGGACGGCGCTCCTACAGAGAGCGTTCCTGTCTTTTGCCCCGCTGCATCCGCCACAGAGGTGCCGGTGCTTTCGTCGAATTTCCAGTGATTGACCAGTCCCGCAGTCGGCACACACATGGTGGGAGAGGAACTGACGCCGCTCGACCCCACGCTGCTCTGGACGGAGCTGACCGAACTTGAACTGCTCGGTGGCGACACGGTGCAGGTGTTCCCGCCGCCCACCGCAAGCACAGCAATCTCCGCTGCGCTGAGCGCGGTATTGTAGATGCGGACCTCATCGAGTTTGCCGGTGTTGTAGTGACCGTTGTACGTATTGGTGACGGCTGCCGTGGAGTTGAGGAGCGACTGCGGAACGGCCCCCACAATCGATCCCGGGACGGGCG
>CAYGNM010000090.1:0-4826 GCA_964351275.1 uncultured Candidatus Peribacteria bacterium
GCAATGCGAGGGGAAGTTCCTTTCGCAGCTTCGCACGGCGATCTGTTTCGCCCGAGAGGATGGGCGCATCGACCGCAGCGTTGATGGTGGGGATCGCGATGCCCAGATCCATCGCCGCCTCCGTCGTCCACTTGCCGGTCCCTTTTTGACCGGCCGCATCGCCGATCAGATCGATCAGGTCCTTTCCGGACTCCGGATCTTTCACCGTGAAAATATGCGCCGTGATCTCGGTGAGGAACGATCCCAGATCCGCACTCGTGCTCCATTTAGCAAATACTTGAGCAATATCTTTGTTCTTCATTTTGCCCATGCTCTTGAGCAGATCGTAACTCTCTGCCAGCAACTGCATGATGCCGTACTCGATGCCGTTGTGGACCATCTTCACAAAGTGTCCGGCTCCTCCAGCTCCAATGTAGGTCACGCACTTCCCCTTCTCCCCATCCGATGCGGACATCTTGCTGAACAGAGGCATCAACTTCATGACAGCGTCCCGATCCCCTCCCGGCATCATGCTGGGCCCTTGGAGCGCGCCTTCTTCACCGCCGCTCACGCCCATCCCAACGAAACGAATTCCCCTCTTCCCGAGCGCGAGTTCCCGCTTCTCGGTATCTCGGAAGAGACTGTTCCCCGCATCGATGAGGATGTCGCCTTTGTTTAGATGCGGAAGCAATTCATCAATGACCGCATCCACCGCATCGCCCGCTTTGACCATCAGGAGGATGGCCCTCGGTGACGTCAATGCTTTCACAAAAGCAGGGATGGTCTTCGCCGGAACAAACTTCCCCTCTTTTCCAAAGTGCTGCACAAATTCCTCCGTCTTCTCCGTTGTCCGATTGTACAACACCACTTCGGCTCCATTTCGCGCAGCATTGCGGGCGAGGTTGGCGCCCATGGTGCCGAGGCCGATGACGCCGAGTTGTTGCATAATTTTTAGCTCGTTAGCTTTTTAGCTTGTTAGCTTTCTGAATTCAATGAGAAATAGTAATAAGCCTACGAACGTTCCATAGGGTCATGGAACTGATTTTTCCGCATCCAAATGAGCAAAAATGGCATATGCAAAAACTTTTTGTCAATGAGTATCTATCGGCAGCAAAAGAAGCCTGTCAACGTGATACGCATGATAATTCACTCTCATCGAGAACTCATCGTGTGGCAGAAAAGCATGCAGCTTGTGGAAGCAGTGTATGCGCTGACTGAACGTTTTCCCACATCAGAGCAATTCGGCTTGATATCACAAATGAGAAGGTGTGCTGTATCGATACCATCGAATATTGCGGAGGGAAGGAAACGAAGTACGAGAAAAGATTATCGAAAATTCCTCATAATCGCCTATGGCTCAGGCGGTGAATTAGAGACGCAGGTGGAGATTGTGAAACATCTACCTTTCGGAAAAAATCTGGATTTTACAAAAGTCGATTCGCTCCTCGAAGAAGTAATGAAAATGCTCAACGTCATCCTCCAGAAGATCTAGCAAGAAATTCTGAATTTGTTTTCAAGTAGAAGCTAATCACTAAAAGCTAAAAAGCTAACCAGCTAGCAAGCTACTTTCGCACCTTTTCCCAATCCTCCAAAAACTTCTTCACCCCGCTATCCGTCAGCGGATGCATCGGGAGTTTCTTGAAGACGTCATAGGGAATCGTGCAGATGTGGGCACCGAGCCGCGCGGCATCGACGATGTGACGGGGGTGACGGGTGGAGGCGACGAGGACTTCGCAGTCGAAATCGAAGTTATCCCACACGTCCATGATTTCGGAGATCAGTAACATGCCATCTTCCGATGCATCATCCAGACGACCGATGAAGGGGCTGATGATGTTGGCTCCGGCCTTGGCGGCGAGGATCGCCTGCGAGACGGAGAAGACGAGCGTCGTGTTCGTCTTGATGTTCTTGGAACGGAAATGCTTGAGCGCCTTGAGACCCTCGGTCGTCATCGGGACTTTGACCACAACGTGCTTGTGCCAGCTCGCGTACTCCTCGCCCTGCTTGATCATGCCCTTGGCATCCGTTGCGGTGACTTGCGCGCTCACACACGGGACGTGCTTGCACATCTCGAGAACGGTCTTCTTAAAGTCGCCCCCTTCTTTGAGGACAAGACTGGGATTGGTAGTGACCCCATCGAGGACGCCCCACTCGGCGATTTCTTTGACGTAGGAAACATTTGCTGTATCTAAAAATAACTTCATAACAAAAAGAGGGAAGGCGGCTTGCCCTGAGCGAGTCCGCCGAGGCGGACGAGTCGAAGGGTATCGAGGAAGAGCTTCATAGGGCCCCATTGTCATCTTTTATGAGACTGAGCGCAAGAACACCTGTGTCATACGGAAGCTGTGGTACCGTCTTCACAAATATGACCTCACGAAAATTTCTCTCCATCGCGATCGTCTGCGCCTTTGCTTTGACCAGCTGCGCCAGGACAGTGACGGGGGGTTCGTCCTCGCCATCATCGTCATCTTCATCGCAGGCAGGGATCCCACCGCCGAAATCCTCTATTTCGTCTATTTCCTCTTTTTCCCCGCGGCCAGGGACGGCCGCATCTATTTCATCACAACCAGAAACGTCCGCACCACGGTCATCAACCGCACCCGTGGTGACTGGGTCCATCACCACATTGGCCGTCCCCTTCTCCTCCCAAGCCCCCTTCGCAAATTGGGATGATCCTTACCAGGAAGCGTGCGAAGAAGCCGCGATTCTGATGGTGATGCATTACTTGAATGGAACGCCGATGACGCCGGAGATCGCGGACAAAGACATCTTGGATATCGTCGCGTGGGAAACGGACAACGGGTACGGGCAGGACATCACCGCCGCGCAGATGGCCGAAGTCGCGGAGAAGAAATTTGGGCTGCGCGCGCGCGTGCGGACGGATGTGACGATCGAATCGATCAAGGAGGAATTAGTCGCAGGCAATCCCGTGATCATTCCGGCGGCGGGTCGCGATCTGGGCAATCCGTACTTCTCCGGCGCAGGACCGTGGTACCACGCGCTCGTGATCACTGGTTTCACCCAGGGATGGACAGGCGACTCCTTTACTACCAACGATCCCGGCACGAAGCGCGGTAAGGGCTACGAATACAAGGTCGAGACGCTCCTCAATGCCATTCATGATTGGACGGGGGTTAAAGAGGAGATTCGCGAGGGGAGGAAGGCGATGATTATTCTCGAAAAATAGTGGTCCCCAGCTTTTTAGCTTGTTAGCTTTTTAGCTTTTTCGATAGAGTAGCGCTAAAGCTAACAAGCTAATCAGCTAACAAGCTAAAGACCTATGTCTCGCCCTGATTCCAAATCCCTCATTGGCCAACCCCCCAAAGACGTCCCCATGTCCCTCCAGCGCATCGCGGCCGCGTCGGTGACCGGTGAGCGTCATTGGATTGGCCCAGATGACGTGCAGAGACGTCCCGGCGGGGCGTCTCTGTCGCAGGATGACCTCGACGCCTACCGCATCGCCCACCAGATCATGTGCCACCTGTGCATTCAGGCACCGACGAAGCACAAGTCGGGCCACCCGGGCGGCCCGCTTTCGGCATTCACCTTCACGTACTTCACCCAGAAACGTCGCGATCCCGCCGTCGATCAACCCATGCGCATGAGCGCCGGTCACTTGAGCCTGCTCGCCTACGGCATGCAGTGGCTGATGAAGCGAGAAGGGCACGACAAACGTCTCGCATCCCCGCAGGCGATTATCGATAATTTCCGGATCCCGAGCGGCCTTCCCGGACACGTGGAAGCCGGCATCGGCGATATTCCGTTTGGCTTCGGCCCCTTGGGCAAAGGCCTCAGCAATGCCCTCGGCGTCGCGTTCGGGCTGAAATATCTGAAGAAAGCCGGCATGGTGGATGTCCTCATCGGCGACGGCGACTGTCAGGAAGGTCAGGTGATGGAAGCGATGCGCCTCGCGTCGCATCTTGGGATGAATAACCTGGTCGTGCATTTGGACCTGAATGACATTCAGCTCAGCAGCATGCCCAGCAAAACCGTCGCGGCAGACATGGCCGCGATCGCATCGGCCGCCGGTTGGAACGTGATCGAAGTCCAGAACGGCAACGATCCGGGACAGGTGGTCACGGCGCTGGATTTGGCGGATTCGCTGCGCGCAAAAAATCATCCGATATTCATTTGCTACTACACCACCATGGGCGACGGCGTGAAGGTCATGGAAGAGGGATCGAACACCGGCACCGCGAACTACCACGGCAGCCCACTCAAAGATGATGTGGCCGCGGCGGCACTGAAGGATCTTCCTCCATTGGAGGAGCTGACAAAAAAGTATGAACAGACTAGAAAGAAACTACTCACTACCCCCTACTCACTACCCACTGGACTCCCCTTCTCCATCAAAAACCTCAAGGGCTACACCCGCACCATCACCAAAGAAAAAGGTGCGGCCCGACAGGAGTTCGGCGCAGTTCATCTGAAAGCGATGATGAAGTCCGATCCCCGCATCGTCGTCCTGCACGCGGACCTCGCGGGATCAGGCGGATTCGATAAGGTCGGCAAAGATTTTCCTGATCGCGTGATCAACGTCGGCGTCGCCGAAGCGAACATGTACATGATGGCCGCGGGGATGCGCCAGGCGGGACTCCTGCCGGTGACCTACACCTTCGCAGCATTCGGAACCAATGAAGCACGGGCCAATGCACGACTGATCGATGTAAACTGCGGCCACACCCGCTGCGGTGTCCTGCACGACTGCACGCACTCCGGCCTCAGCGTCGGTGAAGATGGCGAGACGCATCAAGAGAGAAATTATCTGAATCTCCCCTTTGATCACACGCAGGTCTGGATGCCCGCCGACTCCAATCAGGCAGCAGCGGCCGCGGAGCGCGCAATGG
>CAYGNM010000091.1:0-4815 GCA_964351275.1 uncultured Candidatus Peribacteria bacterium
GCTCGGTGCGGAGCGCCGAGCGTATCGAGGCGCTCAAGATAAAAGCCCTTGTCATTCCGAGTAGTTCGCGGTGGAGCCGCGAACGTACGAGGAACAATTACGCTTACTGCAATCCCGGCAATATCACAAAATTCACCAGCGCCAGACTCAGCAGAATGACGAGCGCTCCCAGCGCCACCCGGATCAGGAGGCCCTTCGCCTTCGTTCCCTGCTCTTCATTACCCATACTCAGGACGTACATGAAGCCTGCGTAGACGACCACGATCACACTGATCATGCCCAAGAATCCGAGCAGGTAGCTCACCGGGCGCAGGAGCATCGCGAGCAGCGGCGCATTGTTGCCGGTGCTGACCACGAAGCCGTTGCTCAGGACGAAGCGGAAGACCAACAGAATGATGCCGAAGACGACGCCGATGATAGTCTTGCGCATGTTCCCAATGCCCTCGTCGCTCGCCCCCTGCCCGATGGCCTTGATTGCCGAGAGGATGAGCATCAACACGGCGAGTGACGCGACGATCACCAGCACCCAGTTGATGACGCCGTTGACTTCGCTTGAGACCAGAGCCGCGCCCTGCACCATCGCGCCTTGCGGCACTTCGCCGGCGCTGCCGTAGAACGCGAAGATGAATGGCTCGATCAGGTAGGCCATAATGAGACCGGCAATCGTGCCGCTCATCATCGCTCGTGCTTTGGTGATCACTTCGTCTTCCTGTCCGATGATCATGCGGTAGCCGAAAATGACGATGTTCAGCAGGCCGACGGCTGTCAGCAGGGGCCGGTACCGGACGATGACCCCGGCGGCAATTTCCACAAAGCCGCAGCCGGTGTTCCCGCCGCACACGAAGCCGCTCGGCATCAGGAAGGGCAAGCCTCCTCCCACCATTTCCACGACGTCGTAGGGGCTGCCCATCGCTTGGGCAAGGGCCACGACGGGTGCGAGGAATGCGATGGCCGGCAGGAGAAGGCGGAGTGCGCGCATGCGGTCAGATGGCAATAAAAGCGGTGACGAGGGCGTAGGACGTCAGCACCACGATCAGGCCGACGACGCTCGTCTTGATAATGTTCTTGGCCTTGTCTTTGAGCGTCTCGTCGAGGGAAACCATCAGCAGCACTCCGGCTGTGATGATGGCGAGAACCGAGAGGAAACCGAGGATCATCAAAATATAGTTCGCGATGCCCGCGATTTGCACGGCGAGCACGCTGGAACTGCCGAAGCCCGGCAGAACCGCGACCACGATGACGTTCGCCAGCATGATCACGCCAGCGCCGATGAATCCGGCGATGAAGCGTTTCTTCGCCTTGTCCACCTGCTCCTGCGCTCCCTGCGACGTGATCAGACGGAACGCCTGTACCACGATGTTCACCATCAGCGTCACGGCGACGATCAGTTTGAGGTAGATCACCACATTGCCGATGCCCTCTTCGACGACGCCCGCATTTACAAGCGCCGCGCCCGTATTGACCGGTGAGAACGCCAGAACGAACCAGCGCGCGAGGCCGATGACTACGAGGCCCGCGATGATGTAGATGTACGCCGAGCGCGATTCCGTCACGGTGTTCTCCTGATCGCTGAATGCCACCATCTGCGCCGCGGCGATAAAGAGACTGATGAGCGCAGCGGCAATGATCCCCACTTCGAGAGCCGTCACGATGCGGTCGAACACATAAAAACTGAGGCCTGTGGCACCTCCTCCGGCAGCACTGCACGGCACGATGCCGCAGAGCATCATCACCGATGAACCATCGATGTCGAAGGCATGCGCGGAGAGGGGAATCAGGAGCGCTGTGAGGCCGATAGAACGCAGGATCCGGGGCATAATTTGGGCTCAAGAAATCCTCTAATTATAACAGAAAAGTCGGTTTTAAGAAATAGAGGAAATAGACGGAAAAGAGGATTCTTCGCACCTCAAAACACATCCTCTATTTCGTCTATTTCTTGTATTTCTTCAATCTTCTGTTTCATACTGCTCCCATGCAAACCACCCGCTCCTCCTCCCGCGCTCTCACTCTCAGTCCCTCCACCGAATCTCAGGTCTACGGCCTCTTCGCCGTCGCGATGCTGCTCACCCTCGCGGGCGTCTACGTCGGTATCGAGTTCGCGATGCAGCTGCTCTCGAGCGGCATGGCGATGCTGCTGATTCTCGTCGAACTCGCGATTGTCTTCACATCTCGCTGGTGGATGGAGAAATCGCCGCTGAATATTCTCCTGTTCGGTTTATTCCCGCTCCTCTCTGGCATCACCATCACGCCGTACATCCTCTATGTTCTATTGGAGTACGCCAACGGCGCCAGCATCCTGATCAATGCATTCGCCGCGACGGCATGCATGGGGTTTGCAGCGGCCGTCTTCGCACGGACCACGCAATGGAATCTTGGTCTGATGGGTCGCGGACTCTTCTTCGCGTTACTCGGCCTGATCGCGATGGGGGTGCTCCAGATTTTCTTCCCGAGCCTGCGGACCGGAGGGATGGAACTGCTGCTCTCCGGTGCCGGAGTAGTGATCTTCGCGCTGTTCACCGCGTACGATATCCAGCGCGTGCAGCAGCAGGCGAAAGCCGGCGCGAACCCGTTCATGCTCGCACTCAGCCTCTATCTCGATTTGTTCAACCTGTTCCTGTACGTGCTCAGGTTCATGCTTGCGATTTCCGGAAATCGCCGTCGCTCTTGGTAGATCTGAACGCGACTCGTTAATTCGTTAACTGGTTAACTCGTGCCCGAGGAATACGAGTTAACGAATTAGCGAGTTAACGAGCATTTTTTGGCTTTACAGCAACGTCAATGCCCATTAACCTCTCCGCACTATGGGAAAACGTCCTACCCCTAAAAAACGAAAGGCCAAGTCCGCCGGGCGGACGCAGCACAGCGTGTTCCTCAACGAGGAGATCGTGCGCTTGCGCAACCTGCAGAACTCGCCGTATGGCGGGCCGGTGCAGAAGAAAGATAAGGCTGATAGGGCGCTGGAGAAAATTACGCGCGTTAAAGCCTGATCTGTCCTTCGCTTCGCTCAGGATGACAGGGGGTCGAATTGTGTTTAGTATGTCTTCATGGCCAGACGAAGACATCTTTCGCGCATAGCAGTGATGCAAGTCCTCTTCGAGCGCGAGAAGCACCCGGGGATGCTCCCACCCGAAGAGACGCTCGCGCAGAATGCGCTGGAGCTCGGCGAATACGATCAAGACTTCGCGAAGATGCTTTTGATCGGTGTGCTCGAGAAGGAGCAAGACGTCAAAGATGCCGTGCAGGAGCATGCACCGCAGTGGCCGCTAGAACGCATGGATCCGATCTCCCGCTGCATCCTGCTCGTTGGCGCGTATGAGTTGCTCTTCAATAAAGACGCTCCGCCGGCGGTGGTGATGAACGAGGCCATTGAGATTGCGAAGGAATACGGGACGGAAGAAGGCGGGAAGTTTGTGAATGGGGTCTTAAACGCTATTGCCCACGCGGAATAATCACTATTCGAACCGTGCACGTTTATTCGTTTATTCGAAATCCAATAAACGAGTAAACGAATAAACGTGATGCTACACTGAGCACAATGGCTCACCCCTCACCACTTACGGACTTAGAACGAGCAATTGGCATTAACTTCAAGAAGAAAGACCTCCTCCGCCAGGCGCTTATTCACCGCTCCGCCGTCCGCGAGAGCCAGGCGTACGGCAATAACGAGCGGCTGGAATTTTTGGGAGATGCGGTTCTGGAACTCGCCACAACGGAATATCTCTATCAGCTCAGTGACAAGCCCGAGGGCGATCTGACAAACTGGCGGTCGGCGCTGGTGCAGGGCGAGCATCTGGCGGAGCTTGCCCAGGATCTCGAGCTTGGCCAGTACCTCTCCATGAGTCGTGGCGAAGAGGCGAGTGGTGGCCGCTCCAAGACCAGCACGCTCGCCAATGCCTTCGAAGCGCTGATCGGTGCCATCTATCTCGATAAAGGCTACGACGTCGCCAAGCGCTTCTGTGAACAGTTCGTCCTGCACGATCTTGATCGTCTGCTCGCGGCGGGCAAGCATCGTGACGAGAAGAGCGTCTTCCAGGAAATGGTCCAGGAGAAGACCGGTGTCACGCCGCACTACAAAGTGGTGGAGGAAGAAGGTCCCGACCACGACAAGCAGTTCACCATGGCGGTCTACATCGACGAGGAGAAAGTGGCCGAGGGGAAGGGGAACAGCAAACAGCGCGCGGAGCAGTCAGCGGCGAAGGCGGCATTGAAGGTGAAGGGGTGGAAGTAGAGACGTTCCGCCGGAGCGTCTCTACTGCGCATCATCGCCCAGACAGATCACAGAATCTCCACCTTCTTCTTCAGCGACACCAACATCGTCACCGTTTCTGCATGGATCGGGTTCGGCTGGAGTTCGCGGATATTATTATCAATTTCCTTGGCGAAGTTCGTGTTCGTTAGTTCCAACCTGCGGTCTCTGAGTACCGTTGAAACGCCCCGCAACCACTGCAGTTCTTTTGCGGACATGCCATATTCAGCTGCCACTTCCTCATCGATCTTTTCTTTCTTCAGGACCGCATCAGGATCCTTTTTCGGATTGCCCGCTTCCACACTGCGGCGCTCGCGTCCGGCCTTCAGGATTTCGATGATTTGGACCATGATCGGAGTCTATCACATTCTCATAAGTCATATGTTCATCTGCAAACTGACTAGTAGATTTTAGCAAACGTTGCAAATTCAAGAGTACTAGTTCAGGAATTCTGCCAGGAACAAAAGTATCTTCACGGGAAAATCCTTCACTCCGCAAATAATCATCAGCAACTTCGAGAACTATTTGCAAATCTCTTTGCTCTTTAGAAGACAATGACTGATGAGAAA
>CAYGNM010000092.1:0-4733 GCA_964351275.1 uncultured Candidatus Peribacteria bacterium
GGATGTGATCGACCGGTACTGATTATCTCTTGTAGTGGAAGCCAAAGTCTCGGCGAAGGAGGGTGGCGAAGCCGGACAAAATCTGCTATAATTCTCCGATATGCACAAACATCTCTTTTTCCGGATTTTCCTTCTCCTCAACGCTCTCCTGAGTCCTCTGGGCGCGCTCGCGCAGGGGCAGCAGGATCCGGGCATCCGACTGCTGGAGCCGATTGGCAACACACGAAGTATTCCCACGGTCGGCAACGAAGGACTCGGCGTGTTCGGATTCTACTTCAACACGCTCTATCCGTGGGTGCTGGGCATGGCGGCAGGCATTGCTGTCCTCAATGCGGTGTGGGGAGGAATCAATATCATCCAGGCAGGGGGGGATTCGGCGAAGGTGACTGAAGGAAAGAATAAATTTCTCCTCTCCATGGCTGGGCTGCTTATTATCCTGGCGTCGGGGATCATCCTGACGACGTTGAATCCGTCATTTTACAAATGAGATCGTTCAAGGTTCCCCTTCGGCTCATCCTGACCGTCATTGCGATGGCGATTCCCGCGGCAGCATTTGCGGTCGAGCAGTATCCGCCGCTTGTCTGCAACGGATTCTACGGTTGCGGCGCGCCCGCGGGGAATGTCCTCCTGCTGAGCACGCTTCCGACTGCGGCGGTTCTCTTGATGCAGCTGGCTGCGGGAGGTGCCGTGGTCGCCATTGTCATTGCGGGGACGCAGATGACCATCAGCTACGGCGACGACGCGGTGATCACCAGCGCGCGTAAGGCGATCCTTTTTGCGCTCGGGGGCTTCGGTCTCGCGCTCACATCGGCTTCCATCGTCACCTTCGTGACCACGGAGAATTACGGCTTCGTCGGCGGCAATGTGGTGACGGTGATGGCGTCGGTTGTCCGCATCATCCTCACGCTCTTCAATGTCGGCTTCGCTATTGTTATTATCCTCGCAGGACTCCGTATGATCACCGCACAGGGAAATGCCGACGAATTCAAGAAGGGCGGCGCCATGATCAAGTGGGCCATCATCGGCGGGGTGGTGGTGAACATCGCCAAGGTGGGCATCCAGGCGTTCCTGGCGTTGAATTTGTAAAGAACATCTATGATTCGATTCCTGTCCATCATCGGCATGGTCATCCCCCGCGCTCATGCGGCGGTCATCGAGCAGCTCGGCAGTGGCGCGCCGGGGATCGATAGGATGTGGATGGAGGTGAAGAGCTTCTTCCCGCACACCGATCTGGGATCCCAGGGGTTCAACTTCGTCATCCTCCTGGCCATTAACCTGATTCTGCGATTTATCGGCGGTCTTGCCGTCCTCATCATCATGTACGGCGGCATCCGCATGATCATGACCGTGGCAGACGAAACCGCTCATGGCGAAGCGAAGAAGATCGTGATGTACGCCTGTCTCGGTCTGATTCTGACGATCGGGGCAGATGGCATCATTCTGTACGTGATGCGGGTGGTGCAGATGGGGGCCGGCGGATAACCAGCGTGGGCCTTCGACCCGCGGGGCATGGCGATGATTTTTGTTGTACCCTATCGGCATGTCTCGCCAGTACATCACTACCGCTATCGATTACCCCAATGCCCCTCCGCATATGGGGCACGTGCTGGAGAAGGTTCTTGCCGATGTCTGTGCACGGTGGTTCCGATTACGCGGAGATGATGTACGTTTCCAGATCGGGTCCGACGAGCACGGCATCAAGATCCAGCAGACGGCCGACCGCGAAAAGATGACGCCCAAAGAGCTGGTCGACCGCAACGTTCCGCTGTTCCAAGAACTCTACAAGCGTCTCGGCATTTCCGCGGATGTCTTCATCCGGACGAGCGATCAAAAAATCCACTGGCCGACGGTGATCGAAATCTGGAAGCGGTTGCAGGCAGCCGGTGCGCTGGAGAAGCGGACCTACACCGGTCTCTATTGCAGTGGCTGCGAGCGGTTCATCACCAAGAAGGAACTCATTGATCCCGCGACCGGACTGATTACAGGACTCTGTCCCGATCATAAGATTGCGCCGTTGGAAGTGAAGGAGGAGAACTGGTTCTTTCTCCTCAAGAGAGAGGAGGAATGGCTCAAGGCACTCTTGAAGAAAGACTACGTCATCGTCCCGGAGTTCCGCGCCAAAGAGACGATGACACTCATCCAGACTGGTCTCGAGGATGTCTCGTTCTCCCGTCCGCGGAGTTCGCTCAGCTGGGGCGTGCCTGTGCCCGGTGATGACCATCAAACAATGTATGTCTGGTGCGATGCACTCACCAACTACATCTCGGGTCTTGGTCTCCTCACCGATCATGCAGAAGCGCAATGGTGGGACGATGCAGAGGTCATGCATGTGATTGGCAAGGACATCGCCCGCTTCCACGCGCTGATCTGGCCGGCGATGCTCAAGAATGCCAAGGTGAGGACTCCGGATCGTCTGCTGATCCACGGTTTCCTGACGAACGAAGGCGAGAAGATGAGTAAGTCGACGGGCAACGTGGTGGAACCCGAGACCGCGCTTTCCCGCTACGGCGTCGACGCTCTGCGGTTCTTCCTGAGTCACGAAATCCCCGTCGGCAACGATGGCGATTTTTCGTGGAAGCGCTTCGGGGAACTCTACGACAGTAAGCTCCGTAACCAGCTCGGGAATCTCCTGAACCGCGTTCTGGTCCTTCTAAAGAAAGAAGGAGGAACTGTCTCAGTTCCTGAGAGTCCGTCAGACGCCTCACGCGCGGCAGAGGGATGGAAAGATTTTGAGAAAAAGATGAACGCCTTCGATCTCCACGCGGGGATCCAGCAGGCCTTTGAACTCGTCTCTGCGCTCAACATGGGCTTCGACAAAGCAGCGCCCTGGAAGCTCGCCGGTGAGGAGCGTCTCACGATGCTCAGTCGCTTCGCGGAGTCACTCCGTCACGTTGCGCTCCTGCTCCTCCCGTTCGTTCCCGGCACCGCGCAGACGATCACGCGGCAGCTGGGTGTCTCGTACGCAGAGAGAATGCTCGGCAAAGATTTCGTGATCACTACACAGATGAAGGAGTGGGGGAGTGAGAAAGGATGGAGGCAGGTAGGGGAGCCGGCGATTTTATTTGCGCCGGTGGAATAATTCCTCCTACGTATGATCATCAGAAATGTTCAAGATACGGAACGGCCTGTGGCACACGATGAAGATGTCACTGTGGTCGATGGCGGTTTCAAGAGTTACCAATCCCTGAAGGCCTTCACTGCAGCGGCAATCGTTGCCCTCACTGCCATCTGTGTGGCCGAGGAAAACGAACAGAATACCGTCACGGACATCACGGCGCTGACGGGAAAGGCATTGGCATGGGCGGGCATGATGACGGCTGCGGCGTGGTCGTGTTTCTACGGCCAGCGGTCTGATTGTCGGCAGGCAGCGGTGGAACTGGCCCAGAGTGACCCTGCGGCGTTCTGGAGGACGATCGAGGCATACAGAACAAAAGCCTCATCGGAAGACGTGGCGGCGATGGAGGCATGGCTGCAGGCCGAAGGATTGAGCGATGGGCGATAAGTTGCTACACTGCGCACAGACCCTCAGCTCAGACACTGGCAAGCGGCGCTTGGACAGGTGGCGGGTGGAGCGGTTCTCTCTCATTTTTTTCCTCTTTTGTTTATGTTCGATCCCATGTCCGAACTCACGGGCGGCGGCGCCTCGGGTGGCGATTCCTTCGGCGGCGATGCTCCCGCTCCGGCTCCACGTCCTCCCCGCCCAAGCTTTGGTGCTGGAGGTGCAGCAAGTGCCGGTGGCCGCTTCGCCACCGACCTGCATTCGGTCACCATTCACGCGCGCCAGCGCACGTTCTACGTCGACCTGAAGGAATCCGGGAACGGCAAGTTCTTCAAGATCTCCGAGAAGTCCCGTGGCGGCCAGAAGACGACGATCATGTTCGACGTCGAGGATCTTGATCAGATCATCGCGGCATTGCAGGAGATGAAGACGAAACTCTGAAGAGGCCGACGAAGCCAAGGAAGCCGAGGATGCCGACGAACGGTGTCCTCGGTTTATCGGCGACCGCGTATCCACTCGGCTCCTGTCATCGGCTTTTTCCCGGCCGGTTGGACTGTTACCAGATGGAGGACAGTCCCGTGAGTACAGGGAAGGGGAGTGGAGTTCGTCAAAGACTCTAATGAGGTCTCCAGTATTTTTATCATCTGACCACCGATCGTGACCGTCACGCCCGGCCATGGATTCAACGCACGGACCTTCCGGTCGATCTGTTCGGCGGTCATGGACTGCAGATCGATGAGACCGTCCTCGCGTTTTAGCTTCCTGCAGACCGTCACCCCGGTCGTCGATTGCGCGATGGGCGTGAGTGGATGCAGAAGGGTCTGGAGAAGGAGCGGGACGCCGCGTTCAGCCAGGCGGTCGTGCAGGCTGGTGAACGTCTCCCGCGGAGCAATCTCGAGTTTTTCCTGCGCAAGAATCATCCCGGCATCCAGTTCGCGGATCATCTTCTGGATGGTGATGCCCGTCTCCGTGTCTCCTGCCAGAAGTGAATGCTGGATGGGCGCAGCGCCCCGCCAGCGCGGGAGCAGTGAGTAATGGATGTTGATCGGAGCGATGCGCGGCATCCGCAGGATCTCCTCGGACAGGATTTGCCCGTAGGCGATGACGACGAAGAAGTCCGGCGTGTCGTGCCGGAGCGCATCCGGCAAAGATGCTGGGAAGTCGACATTGATGTTTTTTGGCTGCAGACAGACGATATTTCGTTCCTGCGCCAGAGCTTTGACTGGGGGTGGAG
>CAYGNM010000093.1:0-4676 GCA_964351275.1 uncultured Candidatus Peribacteria bacterium
GTATCGGCATGGTGACGGACTTGCGCTCGATGACGCTGGCGGCGATTTTCTCGACGGGGTAGAAGGTCTTGCCTTCGATCGGCTTCCCTCCGTCCTTCGCGACACCGAGAGGTGACACGACGCGCCCGATGAGTTCTTCGCCGACCGGAACCGAGAGGACTTTGCCGAGCGCTTTGACGGTGTCGCCTTCTTTCACTTTGCTGAAATCGCCGAAGATGATCGCACCGAGGGCATCCTGCTCGAGGTTGAGCGCGCTGCCGAGCACGCCGTTGCCAAAGTCGATCATTTCGGCCGAGCCGATATCCGAAAGACCGTCGATGGTCGCAATGCCGTCTCCGACCGAGAGGACGGTGCCGACGTGCTGTTGCTTGGCCTCCTTTTTGTAGTGGGAGACCTGTTTCTCAAGGAGACTAAGGAATTCGGATGCGAGTGGCATAAATGCAAAAATAAATGGGTTGGGGCGACCCGGTGGGTCGCCCGATAATTTAATTTCATGAAGGAACCGCGGACCCTCTGAGCTTCGCTTCCAGATTATTCAGCGATCCTCGAACGCTCAGGTCAATCTGCTGGTCCCCGATCTGGAGGACCGCGCCGCCGATGAGCGAGGAATTCCTCCGCTCGCGGATCTCAATCGGGCGATGATAGTGCTTCTCGAGAAGCGCGTGAACGGCTGCAAGGAGCTGCGGTTCCTGACCAGTCGTAGTGATCAGCGTGACGGAGAGTGACTCTTCGGTGCTGTGGAGGTGCCGGCTGAGCGCGTCACGCACATCGCGCAGAAGCGACTCGCCGTGCGGCACGGTGGCACTGAGTTCCACAAGCGCCCGCACGATGTCTGTAGCATCGGCATTCATTTGAGCAGCGCGGGAAGAGCCTTCTCCACATCTTTCATCAGGCGATCCTGATCGGCCTTGCCGAACTCGCGCTCGATGATCTTCTCAGCCATCCGGACGACAATGGACGCGAGCGATCCCTGAATCTCGTGGACCATCCGTCCGCGCTCGTCATCCAGCTGCTGCTTGGCTTTTGTGAGGATTGCGGAGGCTTCCTTTTCGGCATTGTGGAGGATGTCCTTCTTGGCCGTCTCCGCCTGGTGTTTGGCGTGCTCCAGGAATTTTCCGCACTCCAGATCGATCTTCTTCATCTGCTCGGTCTTGAATTCATCAAGCTCGCGCTTCTGGTTCTCAATCGCCTTCGTATCGTCCATGGACTTCTTAACGCGCGCACGGCGATCATCCAGCAAACGCAGAATCGGCTTGTAGACCAGAACGCTGAGCACAACGATCAGAATGCCGAAGTTCAGCAATTGCACCAATAGTAGCTTCCAGTCGATGCCGAGTGTCGTAATAAGTTCCATAGTAGAAGGGAAAATTGTGTCACCCCGAGTAGCTCAGCGTCGCGCTGAGCGTATCGAGGGGCCAAAACGCTCAGACGAATTTGACGATCAACGCCACGACCAACGCGTAAATGGCGACCGCCTCCGCAAACGCGATACAGAGGATCATCGGGGTCTGGATTTTACCGGATGCTTCCGGATTGCGTCCGATGGCCTCGAGGGCCTTGCCGCCGATCATGCCGATACCGATACCGGGGCCGATGGCACCGAGTCCCATGACAAGCGCAGTCGCGAGACTCTTCAGATCAAGACTGGCTGCTGCGGTCGTTACCTGCGTGGCCTCTTCGGCAAACGCCGAGACCGGCAGGAAGAGCGCGAATGCGGAGAGTGTGAGAAGAAAACGCTTCATGCAGTGAGGGGAGAAAAAGCGGGCGGAGTCTATAGACCTTGCAAGGGGGAATCAAGGGTCTCTGAGACGGTTACGGGTTGCGGGTTTCGAGTTGCGGGATGCGGAAAAAACCCGAAACACGTAACACGTAACCCGCAACTAATGTCTAATGAGCATGCTCACCGTGTGATTCCATAGCCATCTTTAAGAATACAGCTGTCAACATGGCAAAGACCATCGCCTGGATCACGCCGACGAAGAGTTCGAGTCCCAGGAACGGGATCGGGACCAGATAGGGCACCAGGAACGACATGACAACCAGCAGGACTTCGCCGGCGAAGATATTGCCGAATAACCGGAAGGTGAACGAGATAATACGAGCGAACTCCCCGAAAAATTCTAGGAGTCCGACAAACGTCCCGATGCCGTAGGGCTTCTTCCATGGCATAACAATGTATTTGGAGAGATGCGGGAGGATGCCGAGCGTCGCAAGACCGGCCACCTGTGTGGCTACAATCGCGACCACGGCGAACACCAGCGTCATATTGACATCGGCGTTCATCGAGCGGAACAGCGGCAGCATCATTTCGTGCCCTCCATGCTCACCCTTGATCAGAATGCTGCCCACGCCCGGCAAAATGCCCATCCAGTTCGCGACGAGAATGAAGAGGAAAATCGTGGCAACGAGCGGAAAGAACCGTCGCGTCGTCTTGTCGTCACCAAAGATCCCGTGGAAGAAATCGTAGAGACCGCCAATGACCAGCTCCATGAACATCTGGAACCGCCCCGGGATCAGCTTGTAGCCCGTCGCCTTCAGACGGAGCCCCAGGATAATCAGCACTGCCATCGCGAGCCAGGCCATCACAAGCGTGTTGCGGACGGGAAACTCCCCAATATGGAGAACAACCTCGGAACCCAGTGTTGGAACGGAGATCACTGCCATAGAGCGCGGGGAGGCTAGCAACCCTGACGGCGAAACTCAAGGGTTTGAATCACTCATGCAATGAACCTTCTAGGATGATCCTGTCGCAATAATCGAGTACTCCTCGCCGGATTTTCTGGGCATCGTCAGGAATGAGAGTGTCTTTCAGATGATCAAAAGTGGTTTCAATCACCACAATGACCTGTTCACCCGAAGCCAACTGCAGGCGCTCCGAAAATTCACGGGCCTGTTCCAATGGGAGATCGGAAATAGATTCGAAGAGTATGACGGACATGCGCACAGACTCCGCAGAATGCCTCTGCACGTCAAACATTTTCCTTTCGTTGTACCTGCCGGATCATTCTCCAGACGGAGAGCGCCGAGACCATCAGTGCAAGAGGAATTCCGAGCAGCGTAAACATCGGCTTTGTTCCAAGATAAGAATCCAGCCACGCGCCGCCCATCACAAAGAGGACGGCAGGAATCGAAATCATATAGCCAATCTGCCCGGCGACACCGAACACGCGGAACCACGACGCGTTATCCGCCGTCATCACGGTGCGGGGGCGGGAGGTGACGAGGGGGGAAGTGCGAATGGAATCATCGTGGTGATCGTCGGACATGGCCCTAGTATGAATCATGAATCATGAATCAGGAATTATGAATCATGAAGATGCTGAGATTGACGACCTCCACGCATGTAGTAAAGTGACTCTGTTTCTACTTTATCATATATGGCAAAACTGCGAGGAATCGATGAAACGACCACAACATTGACACCCGGCCCACTGACGAATTTTGGATTGCAGACGGAATTGGGGATTGCAGACGGAATTATTGAACGAGCACACGACGACATCGACATGCAGTTACAGAGTTCTGAAAGGATGAAAAGTAGCGATGCAGTAACGGAAGCTCAGTTCGCAGCATTAGCTCCCATTGTCGAAAACCTTGAGCGTGCTGTTAAAGATCTCCGCAAATTGCTGAGTTTTCGATATCATCAGAAACATCTTGTAGCCGAAAGAAATGAGGGGAATGACACGGAATGAGGTCATTTCCCCCGCCCTCCCCTCGCCCTCAGCCTCTTGATCGTCGCCATGCGAGCGATTTCGCGTTCGATGAGCGCTGAGGCTTCGGCGAAGCCTTCTTGGTCTCCCCGCTTCTCCGACGCGAGCTTCTCCGCCCGGCTCTTAGCCGCTTCCACTGCCGCTTCCTCAAGCTTCTCTCCGCGGTCAGCCGTATCAGCCAAGACGCGGATGGACTTTCCGTCGATCTCGATGACACCCTTCGAACACGCAAAGAACCACTCCTCCTTCTCTTTCCGAGCGATGACCGTCCCGGGAGCGAGCACGGTGATCAGCGGCACGTGGCCGCCGAGCACCGTGATCTCCCCATCGGCCGTCGGCAGCGTGAGGGATTCGACCTCGCCATCGAAGATTGTGTCGTCGGGGGTGATGATGTGGACGTGGATCATGCGCGAGCGGTGAGGAATCTAAACGGTGTAAGGACGTGCCGGCGGCGCGTCCCTACGTTCCCATAATTATGCCCGTACCTCATCGATACCGCCTTTCATATAAAACGCCTGCTCCGGCACGCTGTCCATCTCCCCCTCAAGGATCGCCTTGAAGCCGCGGACGGTATCGGCGCGGCGGACGAACTTGCCGGGGACACCGGTGAAGGTTTCGGCGACGAAGAACGGCTGACTGAGGAAGCGCTGGATTTTGCGCGCACGCTGGACCGTCTTCTTGTCCTCATCGCTCAACTCTTCCATACCGAGGATTGCGATGATGTCCTGGAGTTCCTTGTAGCGCTGGAGCATCTTCTGCACGTTGCGCGCGACGTCGTAGTGCTCCTGACCGACGTTGGCGACGGAGAGGATGGTCGATGTCGAATCGAGAGGATCGACCGCGGGGTAGATACCGAGCTCGGCAAGTGATCGGGTCAAACGATCGTGGAGTCGAGGTGAGCGAAGGTCGTCGCCGGAGCCGGATCGGTGAGGTCGTCCGCGGGAACGTAGACGGCCTGGACGGAGG
>CAYGNM010000094.1:0-4620 GCA_964351275.1 uncultured Candidatus Peribacteria bacterium
AGCAGGATTGGGCATTCTTCAATCCCATCGTTCCCGCAGCGATGCGCGGTCTGGAGCTCGCGTTGCGACTCACCGACGGCGCGGACATCTGGTTCATGCGACATCTGGTGACGTTCCTGCTGTTTTTTGGAACCGTTGTCGCGTTCTACTGGATTGCGCGACGACGCTACGGCGACTGGAAACTGCCGCTGCTTGGGAGCGTGATGTTCATTATCAGTCCGCGACTATTCGCGCACGGCTTCTACAATCCCAAGGATATCCCCGCGATGTTCTTCTTCGCATTGAGCGCGCTGACGCTCTTGCGACTGTTGGAGAAGCAAACAATGAGCCGCCTGATCATTCACGTCATCGCCACCGCAATCCTGATTAGCATGCGGACATTTGGCTTGATGATGCCGATATTGGCGGTGATGTTTTTGTGGATGAATCGCGGGTCGCGCCCTCACCCGCGCCCCGGGACGGGCGCGCTGATTGCGATCTACACGGTTGCATTGGTGACAACCCTCATTCTGATTTGGCCCCTATTGTGGCACGATCCCCTCCATGGACTTCTCGGCGCGTTGTTGAACAACACCTCGCGCCTGGGCGGCGGCTTCTACTTTGGGCAGCAGATCTCCGCGGCCGGCGTTCCGTGGCATTACCTGCCGGTCTGGATCGGCATCACGACGCCGGTCGTGTATTCGGTCTTCTTTGTGATTGGGATTCTGGCGATCGGGGTGCGCTTCTTCACCGCGCCCAGGGACGGGCGCGCTATACGTTTCCTACGCGATCAACCGGAGACGGGATTAACCCTCCTCTGGTTCACATTACCCGTCGCTGCGTTGATGATTCTTCCTATCGGCATCTTCGACGAATGGCGGCACATGCTCTTCCTGTATCCGGCATTTCTTCTGATTGCCCTCGAGGGGCTCTGGTGGTTGCTCCAGATCATGAAGAAACCCTCCGAACAAAAAGCACGAATTCTCCGGTGGATGATCTATGGAATTCTTGGCTTGCAGATGACATCAACGGGACTCTGGATGATCCAGAGTCACCCGTTCGAGTACGCCTACTTCAGCATCCCGACGCGATTCATCAACGGACTGTTCGAGCTCGACTACTGGAATCTCAGTTACCGCGCGGGGCTGGAATGGATCGTAAAGAATGATCCGCGCGATCACATCAACATCTTCGTTGTTGCGCGCACAGGCAAGGCCGCCGCGGATACGCTACCACTGAAAGATTGGAACCGGCTCTACTTCGTCGATGAACCTGGTGAAGCTGATTACATCCTCGATAATTTCCGGGGAAGTGGGTACGTTCACACGTTCCCGGAAGAGAAGAAGGTCCACACAGTGACGGTGGATGGAGTGGAGATTTTGGGGGTCTATCGACAATAGAACTGCTCTTTTTGCTTGTGGAAAGCAAAGGGGAAATGTATGATATTATCATATTACTTTATCTTATATGACGACGATCTCTGTCCCTCTGACGGCCGAACTCCTGCAAGCCCTGGAAAGTTTTCTCCGGAATAACCACGGACGGAAAAAGGCTGAAGTATTGCGCACGGCGTTAGAGAAATACTTGGAAGCCCAGGCAGTTGAGGCTGTGCTGCAAGCCAATCGAGAACCAACACTTAGTGGCGACCTGGACGATCTTCTAAAGAAGATGAAATGATTACCATCAAGTATAAACCGCGCTTCCTGAGAGACTGCAAGAAGTTCAACCAAGGTTTGATGCTGGATTTGCAAAGATCTCTCGCAATCTTTACCAGAGATCCACAGGATCCTTCGTTACGAACTCATCGACTGAAGGGGCCGCTCAAGGGGTTTTTGAGTTTTTCCATGAACTACCAATACAGAGTTGTTTTTGAATGGGAAAGTAAGAATGTAGCTGTTTTGCATCTTGTGGGAAATCACGACGTGTATCAATGAGAGGTACACTACCCCCATGCCGAGGTGGCGAAATGGCAGACGCGCCAGCCTTAGGAGCTGGTGGGGGCAACCCCGTGAGAGTTCGACCCTCTCCCTCGGCACCATCCGGCTTCGTGCCCTCTGGGGCACTACGCCGCGATTTCCATTCTAAAAATAGGTTCAAACAAGCCTTGGATGAAGAGTGTAAATTTCGACGATGTGACGATCCTTACTTCCTGCGATAGAAGCATAGGGTCGCTTCTCCCCATCCGAGCCTAAACGGCGTCGAGTGGACGAGATCGAATTCAGGGGAGGTGAGACCTTTGGTCACCGTGATCACGCGGGTACCCGGCTTGCAGGCTTCGAGCTTCTTCGAAATCTGATCCATCATCGCATCGTCGAAGCAGGTGCAGTGCGTAAAGAACACGTCGCCGTCGCTGGTATCGTGATCGAACATGCTGCCGAAGCGGAAGTCCACCTCCTGCTCATTCTTCTCCGGATGCAGCGGTTTCACTTCGGTGTGGTAGCGTGCTGCGCTCTCGGAAGCGGAATTGTAGAGATCCTCGATCAGTTCAATGCCCGTCGCACGCTTGAACGGCGCGAGGAACGCCGCGAAGATCACTGCCTTGCCCGTGCCCGAACCGAGATCGTAGAAGACCTCGCCCGGCTGCGGCTGCGTGTTCTCCATCATGTACTGCACCGACTCCGGCGTAATCTCGCCGTAGGTGAGAATGGGATCCGCTTCGCGGCCGACCTTGGCGCGACCGGATGCCGAGAGCGAGTAGCCCTGGACGGAACCGAAGAGAAGGTCATGTAACTCGGTGGCGGTCATGATGATTGGGGGGAATTAAATTCTTCGATATGCATTCGCCGTCGCCTGTCCCCAACCCATCTGGATCGGGGTCACAGAGACGGATTCGAAGGCAGGGGAGGAGAGGCCGCGCGTGATAGTCACGATGCGCGTGCCCGGCTTGCAGGATTCCAGTTTATCGCTGAGCTTCTGCATCAGAGAATCATCGAAGCAGGTGCAGCAGTGACTGACGACGATATCGGCGTCTGAGAGATCGGCATCGAAAATATCGCCGAGGCGGTACTCAAGTTCTGTCTCGCGACGATCATCTGCCAACTGCGGCTGGATTTCCTCTTGATACCGTCGTCCAACCATCTGCGCGGCTTCGTGGAGTTCCGGAAGCAATTCGACACCGACGGACTTTTTGAGCGGCAAAAAGAATGCAGCGAACACCACCATTTTCCCTGTCCCGGAGCCAAGATCGACGAAGACCTCGCCGGGCTTGGCACCCGTGATCGCCAGCAAATGCTGCACCGATTCCGGCGTGCACTCACCGTACGTGAGTGCGGGGTCCGCCTCGCGACCGATCACTGCCTTGCCCGAAGCCGAGAGGCTGTAGCCGGCGACGTCGGAGAAGAGCTGGTCGTGGAGGGTAGCGAAGGTCATGGGTGTGATGAAAAGTAAATCTCCACATTGTAGCAGAAATCCGCCGTCGGTGCCAGACGAGCACCAATGAATTGTTTATCCAATATGCGCCTGCCCCTCACCCACCGATGCATTCCCCGCTTTTCGCTTCACTCCTACCTCTCGTTTATTCTGAGCGATCTGATTGTTCGTCGAGGAAGTGCTCGTATTGATGAGCAATCCGATTCCCGGCGCTGCCATGACTTTCAATATATCCGTAGTCGTGTCGCCAACCGCGTCTCCAGCCATATTTTTTGTCTTTGCTTTCCTTGCAAGCTGCTCGTTGTCTTTGTCGACACTCTGTACTTCGGTGGTACGAAGATTGAGATCTGCCTGCGCAGCACCCGCGTGACCCTGGGCTCTTTCCAAGGCAGATTGCCGCGGAGCCTCCGCAGATTTTCTTGCAGATAGTTCTTTATTGATCTTCGCATCTCCAGCCTTATTTCCCTTTTCCCACTCTTCCTGACCAAACGCCCTCCGCACATCATTCATTGAGCGTTCTGGATTGTTAAAAGACAGAAGGCGCCCCTCCGCTGTGAGATGCCGATAATTGGTGAAGAGTTTTTTCATGATGTCGCCGTCTGGAAAAATCCGTCGAGCTTCGCAAGGATGCCATCCTCGTTCTCGCTACGATCGGTGAGTTCGGTGTGGGCGAACGCCTGATGCCGATAGCGCGTTACCTGTGCATCGAGTGTCGCCATGTACTCGTTGTACGCCTGCTCATACCGCTCGAAGGCAAGGTCGTAGCGCTTCATCCTCGCAGCGTGATCCTCCGGCGTCTCGTCCTTGTACTTGGCATCGAGCGTCTTAGACGCCTCCGTCACCAGCTCGGGCTCAATGTGGCCCATCAATGCATCGTAGAGCTCACGACCTGTCGGGATTTTTGGGGGCGCGGGAGGGGGCGGAACTGGAGAAGGCATACGTGTTTGTTTCGTATCATTCTAGCGGAGAATGGCTGTTTTTGGAAGCTGTTTTCCGCTATACTCAGGAGATTCTCACACCCACATTCATGCAGTTTTTCCTGCGTCTCCCGCAGCTCGCCAACCCCGCTCTCCTCGCCACGTTCGTCTCCTGGTACGTCCGGGAGGTGCCGGTGACGATCGTACGGATGTACCGGGACTACGCACGGGCATTTGCGGAAATGTCCTCGTTCACGTTCATGCTGCGGACGCTGTTCGCTCCTTGGAAGGGGATTGCGGGTGACTATGTGTTGCAGGGTCTCAACTGGGAACTGATCGCGCAGGCGTTCTTCCT
>CAYGNM010000095.1:0-1873 GCA_964351275.1 uncultured Candidatus Peribacteria bacterium
AGCCAGAACCGGAGATCGCGGAGATGGTGCCGACGCTTCCAGAGCACCCACCCCACGAACAACGCGAAGAGCGGCAGGCCGTTGTACCGCGTCAGAGATGCGACTCCGACAAGCATGCCCGACACCGGGTACCAGCGGGGATCATTCTCTGCTTTCAGAAAGAAGAACAGCGAGAGGAGAAAGAGCATCGCAAAGAGCAGGTCTGCCGACCCCACCATCGACATCAGGAGGAATGCCGGATGGAACAGAACCGCCACAACAACCAGTGCGGGGACAGAGGCGCGCATGCTCCCTGTGACCACCTGCCGCGCCAAGAAAAACGCCGCGAGGAGAACGCCGAATCCCGCCAGCAGCGTCGACGCGTGCATGCCGCCGCTCAGTCCGAAGAGTCGGGTGAGCGGATAACTGAGAATGGCATGGACGGGCAGGTACTTCGCATGAGCGCTGCCTTGGAGCATGTACGTGCCGTGTTCCCAAAAACTCTGCCCGAGCTGCGCATAGATCACCGTATCGCTGACGACGGGATACCGGAGGCCGGGGAGCCAGAGCAGAACGAGAAGCAGAATGCTTCCTCCCAGAAAAAATGGTGTGAACCTGCGGCTATTCATGGAATATCAGGATACTCTCAGCTTCACAAACACCCACACCCACCGGAACCAATCACGCCAGTTGATCTTCTTGCCCTCGGCGATCGTCCGCGGATGATAGGAAACGGGATACTCCTGGATGGGAACGCCACGCAGAGCGAGCATCACCGTAAGCTCGGGGTCGAACCGGAAATCATTTTCGCGGAGCGGCAGCGTTCGGAGAATCTCCGTCTTCACCATCTTGTAACACGTCGGCTGATCGGTGAGATGCGTACGGTAGAGAAGGTTACAGAGAGCCGTCAGCAGGCTGCCGCCGATGAACATCAGGATGTGCGCGTACTGCTTCTGCTTTTTCAGGCGTCGAGACCCGAAGAGCGCGGGAGCCTGATTCCGCTCGGCAAAATCAAGGAGTGGCAGGATCTCCTCCGGACTGTACTCGAGGTCGGCATCCTGCACGATGGTGTAGATGCCGGTCGCATGTGCATAGCCCATCCGGACAGCGGAACCTTTGCCGCCGTTTTGTTTGGTGAGGACAAGATCGGTCGGCCCAGCCTTTTGCTTGAGAAGCTCAAGGGTCCTGTCCTTCGATCCATCATCCACGAAGATCAGCTCCGCAAACGGACACGCGGCATGGAGCCGATCCATGATCTGGCCGATGGTCCGCTCTTCGTTGTAGGCGGGGACGACGATGGAGAGACGGGGTTGAGTCATGGATGATGGCATCTTACCGCATTTCCTGAACCAATCTCCGAATCAACGCCGCCAGACTATGCTTCTGAACGACCGTATTGCGCAATTGGTGCCGCAGCACCTCCTGTTCGGACTCCGAAAGCGCGAGGAGCGCCATCGCCCGCTCCGCCATTCCCTCCGCAGTGGAAAGACACTCGGGCGGCAGAATCCCGTGTGCAGCCTCGGAACACGAGACGACCAGACATCCGCACGCCATCGCTTCGAGGAGTGCTTTATCGAGACTGGTTTTCGCGGCATGGAGGAAGAGCGTTGCTTTCTGCATCCGGTGGACGATCTCCGTATGCGGGACGGAACTGATCTCCACGCGACCCGCGACTGCGCGCATCGCCTGTTCTTTCTCCATCGTCCGCAGCAGTGTGTGATCGGCATCGGTGATCGCATGACCGCAGATGGAGAGCTGGTACTGGTGCGGGAGCTTGGCGAACGCCGCAAGAATCACATGCAGTTGCTTGGACGCCGTCACTCTCCCCACAGTGATGATCCGATGCGGATCGCGAGAGTCACTGCCGGGCGTGAAGATGTCCGTATCGATGCCG
>CAYGNM010000095.1:1883-4593 GCA_964351275.1 uncultured Candidatus Peribacteria bacterium
GTGATCACACTCTTCGCTGTCGCGATGGGCATGCCGGACGATGACGCACTGAAGACTTTCTTGACCAGACGCAGTGAAATTTTCAGCGGCCAGCGGGCTCCGCGCGCTTCGTACCAGAGATACATTCTTTTCCGGAACAAGACGACCGCCCTCCATCCGATTGCCGCCCAGATCGGCGTCATGTGGACGAAAATTGCGTCGTACTCCTTCCGATGCCGAAAGAGCAGCCAGCGGTAGCGGAGTACCTGCGCAATTCTCCCCTTCCCTGCCTCCTTCCCCAGAGAGAGGACCGTCACGTTCGTCGGCAGATCGTGCGCACCCACCGTCTGCCCGATCACGATCACGCTCGTGCAATTCTTCGCGAACTCCGCGATCCACCGATGGAAAAACCCGAGGATGGGATCGGAACGGTCTACTTTCTGAGTGATAATGAGAAGGCGCATGAGATGAGTATACGAGAAGAAGATTATTCGTTCTGGTTCAGCGGAGATTTCGAAATCTCCGCTGAACCAACGGCAGCTGACCTTTTCAGAAAATCCGCATATTCCCGTACGAGTCTCCCCCTCTCAAACCTCTCAAGAATCTTCTTCGCCTCTCGTCCGATCGTCTGCATCAATGATTGATCACCGAGCAGACTCTGGATCTTCCGATGGAGTCCCCCAACCATCCCATCCGTAAACACCCCATTGACCCCGTCCCGAATCACCTCGGGCAAGACGCCGACCCGCGTCGCGATCACCGGCATCCCAAGCGCCATCGCCTCCAGTGCGACGCGTGGGCCTCCTTCACTCGTGGAATGCATCACGAAGATCCTCGCCGTCTGCATCTCGCGGATGACGTCTTCTTGTGACGGCAGCCAGCCGCGAAAGGTCACACGATCGGTGATCTTGAGCGACCGCGCCAGCGCCTCCATCTTTTGACGCTCCGGCCCGTCCCCGATTACAAGCAGCGTGACCACAGGGAGAGTCGCAACTGCTCGAAGAACTTTGTCCAAACCTTTGTTTGCGACGAGTCGCGCACAGAAAACCAGATCATATTTCTTGCCCTGTACCGGAGTCCCGCGGGACGACTGGTACAGGGTTGCATCCAGATAGAACGACGGAACAATGTGAATCTTCTTGGCAGGAATTCCCCATCGCGTCAGAACATCCTTTACCCCCTGATTCACCACCCGCACCGAACTCGCATGATATGCACTCTTCGGTATCTGCCACCGCGATGCGATTCGTCCGATCCATTCCGTGAACGACGCTGCGACCGGAGACCCGACGATATGGTGCACCTCGAGACAGTAGGGAACGCCCGTCGCCCGATGAAGATGACACGCCCCCATGCCGTTATAAAACGGTGGATATTCCTGGACGGTCATCACATCGTGATGATGCTCAGCGATTAATTTCTTCCCCTTCTCCACAATCCATTTCGATTGAGACCACAGTCCGCGCGGAGAAGAATGAAAGAAAACGTTCGGGAAAGGACATTCATGATTCATGATTCGTAATTCATGATTCACAGACGGCGTGATGACATCAATCCTCTCCCAGTGCTGAGAAAATTCTTGCAAAGTATAGTAAAAAGCCCCCTTCTTCCCCTGCAGGATGGATCTATCGCCGGAGATCATCAGGAGTTTCATCGGAAGAATGACTGGAAGAGAGCCGCATGTTCCCCCGCCACCTCCTTCCATCCCCGCTCTTTCGTGAACGGCCCCGCAGCCTCTTTGGCGAACTCCTCATACTTCTGATCTGCTTCGAGAATCGCCTTGATCATGTCATTCACGGTGAGGAGCGGACGGATGATCATGCCCGAGCGAAGATCCTCACTGAGTCCATTCTCGTCCGTGAGGAGAACGGGCAAGCCGGCGGCGCGCGCTTCGAGCGCGGCATTCGGGCTGATTTCGGTGAGCGACGGGAGGACGAGTAGATCATGCTCGGCAAAGACCTGCTGGACACTCTCCCCGTGCACCGGCGGCACCACAGAGACGCGGCCCTGGAGCTGGAGTGATCGTGCAAGGATGGAGAGCTTGGCACCCACCGGCCCCTCTCCCACGAGCGTGAGCGTGGCAAGCGGCACTCCGGCAACGGCGTGGAGAAGATTTTCCAGGTTCTTGAACTTCACGAAGCGCCCGAAGTAGAGCAACCGGAGAGGATCGTGTTTGGCGTGAACCATCTTCATTTCGCCCTCGCCTTCGACGGATTCCGGGAGGGCGTTCTCAATCACGGAATGCTTCGGCAGCGACTGGTACGAGAGTTCGTAGAGTTCCTGCTGGAACCGCGTGGAAAAGACCACATGATCGAAAATCTTCAGTAGCCGCTCCATGGGCGCACGCAGCCGTCCATGTTTCGCAATGAACCCGCGCAGCGTTCGGCGTCGGCCTACATCGGTGTACCGCTCCCACGTGAAGTCGCCACCAAGCCGGAGAATCTTCTTCGGTTTGGTGAGCTTGGCCATCCTGAGCGGCATCCCACAACTCACGGACGAGAAGCATTCAATAATGTCCGCATCCGCCCCATGCTCCTTCAATGCCTGAGCGTACCGTCGCCACCGTAGGAGCGGCCCACCGGATTTTGAAACGCGAATAATTTTCCACGTATTCTCAATCCTCAATTCTACATTCTCAATTCCGTATGTTACAACAGTGACATCATCACCCCTCTTCGTCAGCTCTTCGGCAAGATGAAGAACGTAGGTGGCAGGCCCACCGATATCGGGG
>CAYGNM010000096.1:0-4533 GCA_964351275.1 uncultured Candidatus Peribacteria bacterium
GGGCGATGAGGATGATGTCCCCGCCGCCGCGGGGGTGGCCGGAGGCGGTAGGGGCGGCTCGCGAGCCGCCCGTACGGGCGGTTTCGCGGGAGCGACGCGCAGGAGTTGCACCACGTTCTGCCAGAACCCTGGCGCGACTGCCGCCTGTGCATGAACACCGCTGGTCGACGTCGAAAATCCTGTCAGGATCACCGTGGTGATCAATAATCCGATGGCGATGTGCGGGTGTTTGTTCATGTGGATGTTATTTGTATTATACAATATTTAATTGAATGTGTAAATGTACGTCGGAATGGCGATTCATATCCATTTTTAAAGGGCGTTCCACCGGAACGCCCCTACCGGCATTTTTCATTCATTATTTTGCCAATTCCTCGATGCGCCGTTCCCGGATCACATTCACCTTGATCACGCCCGGATACGTCAATTCCGCTTCGACTTTCTTCGCGATGTCTTTGGCGAGTTTTTCCTGCGTGAGGTCGTCGATCTTTTTGGTATCGACGAACACGCGGACTTCTCTACCAGCGGAGATCGCAAATGCGCGGGTGACCCCCTCGAAACTCTTGGCGACATCTTCCAGGTTCCGCAGTCGCTTGAAGTACTCTTCAATTGATTCGCGACGCGCTCCCGGTCTGGCACCGGAGATGGCATCAGCCGCGGCGACCACAAAGGCCTCGGGCGTCGCCATCGGAATATCTTCGTGGTGGGCGGCCACGCAGTGGATCACCTCGGGACGGATCTTGAAGCGCTTGCAGATCTCGACGCCGATCTCCACGTGCGTGCCGGTCACTTCGTGATCCAGCGCCTTGCCGATGTCATGGAGCAGACAACCTTCGGTGACCACCGCAACGTCGGCACCGATCTCCTCAGCCAGCATGCGTCCGAGCTGCGCCATTTCCACCGAGTGCTTGAGGACGTTCTGGCCGTAGCTGGTACGGAAACGCAGACGCCCGATGATCTTCAAGAGATCTTGCGGGTAGCCCTGGATGCCAAGTTCCTCCACGGCGCGCTTGCCGAACTCGAGCATCATCTTGCCGACCTGCTCCTTCATTTTGCCGACGATTTCCTCGATGCGGGCCGGCTGGATGCGCCCGTCCTGGAGCAGTTTCTCCATCGCGAGTTTGGCCACGTAGCGCCGCGCAAGGTCAAAGCCGGAGAGGATGATCGCGCCGGGAGTGTCATCAATAATCACGTCGACGCCGGTCGCCTGCTCGAACGAGATGATGTTGCGGCCTTCCTTGCCGATGATCTTGCCCTTCATGTCCTCGCTCGGGAGTTGGACGATGGTCGCGGTCGATTCACTCGAGACTTCGGACGCGTAGCGCTGCATCGCCTCGGCCATCAGATTGCGCGCCTTGTCCTCGGCTTCGCCTTCCATCTCCTCGCGCTTCAGGCGGATTTGCGCCGCAAAGTGCGTCGAAAATTCCTTCTCCAGTTCGGTCTCGAGCTGCTTTTTGGCATCGGCCTGGCTGAGCTTGGCGACTTTCTCCAGCGCTTCGCGGTGCTTGGCCGCCGAGACGGAGACTTCCTCCTTCTCACTTTCGAGTTCCTTCTGGAGAGTCTCCAGGTGTCCGCGCTGTCGCTCGACTTCCTTTACCTTCACATCAAGCGAGCGTTCCTTCTCCTCGAGGCGGCCCTGATCTTTCTCCAGCTTCGACTCGAGCTCGGTCGCATGCAGGCGGGCTTCGCTCAAAATCTCCCGGGCCGTCGCCTTGGCTTCGGTCTCGGCGGATTTGATCTGGTTTTTGGCGTCGCGCTGCTTGGCTTCGAGCGCCGAGAGTTCGCGCTCCTGCGCATTGATCTGCGTCTGCATTGCCAGCGAGATTTTCTTGGCTTTTGAAAAGAGGTACCAGCCAGCAGTGAGGCCGAGAACAAACCCGCCCACGAGGGCGAGCATCAAGAGGGGGAATTCCATAATTTAGGGGGGGCAGGCGAATAAGATCCCACCCATAGCTTTCACGCGCACCGATTGGTCACCAGCTCAGGCATTCTTCGTAGAAACTCAGGGCAAAGCGCTGCATTGCAAGAGGCCAGAGGGTGGATTCGGAGTGAAGACATGGGAGGATGTATGCGCGGAGTGTACCCCCTCTCCGAGGGGTGTCTATAGAGGAGTGTTCCACACCCCTGTGGAACGTCCAAAGATTGCTCTATGAAGCCAAGAAGTCGGATTTCCAAAAAGTGATTTGTCCGCGGGGGTCTTCCCGGCGCTCTTTCCTGCGTCATGCTGGTCCACTATGTCTCTTTTCCGGGTCATCCTCATTGTCTTCGTGACGAGTTTCCTGCTGGTCGGCCGCGTGTCTGCCAAGGCCGTCATCAGCGAGGTGAACTGGGCAGGTTCTGATCTCAGTACGAGTGATGAATGGATAGAGATTGCCGGTCTTGATCAGCAGACGTCTCTTGCCGGATGGACGCTGACCACGCTCAATTCGAGCAATGTCGAAGTCACGATGCTGACGTTCCCCGATGGCGCAGTCATTCATCCAGGAGATTTTCTGGTGATCGCCCGATTTGCAGCCGCGCAGTCACGTCTGTTTTCTGAGCCTCCATTTGTGACGACGGCGATGAGTCTGCCGAATACCAAACTTCTGCTCCGACTTCGCGACTCCGCAGGACAGGTCATGGACCAAGTGGATGACGGAACGGGATCGCCGTTCGCCGGAACGAACTCGACGAGTCCGGTTCTGAAGGCGCCGATGGAGCGGATCGATCTTTCGGCGGCAGGGGACGATCCGAATAATTGGATGACGGCGATCCGGTCACAGGGATTTGATGATCCCTCGGCTACGCTCGGGACCGCGATGCTGGGGACGCCGGGATATCCGCGCGTTGCTGATGGAGCGGGATCGTCATCGTCGGCGTCATCATCATCGATGGCGTCGTCATCATCGCAGGCGGGGACGTTCTCTTCATCGCAGGCGGGGACGCCTGCGCTGGGTTCCGTTTCATCATCGTCATCAATCACAGGATGTCCATCATTGGACCCGTATTTCATCCTGCAATCCGGCACCACCTCCGGCGTCGACAAGGTGACGCTGAATATTCAGATCGGCACGCATCAGGGGACCATCACCGGCGCGGCATGCACGGTGGATTTTGATGACGGGACGCTCGCGAATACGTGCAATCCGCCGTCGCATACCTATGACGAGCCGGGGACGTACGTGATTTCGGCGGAGATCAAACAATCCTGTGGCGCGATTATTGTGAGGACGATGCCGGTGCAGGTGACGGGGGCATCATCGTCATCATCGCACCCGGGAACGGGTGCGCTGGACGAAACATCACCGCTAACAGCGCAGGCGGGAACTCCTGCGCTGGGCGGAAAATTTCAGTTCGTCATCACTGGCGTCTTGCCAAACCCCTCCGGCAAAGATTCCGGAAATGAATGGATCGAAATTCGCAATATCAGCGGCCAGACCGCCAGCCTTGATGGGTGGTCTCTGCGGCTTCCCCATGCCAAAAAGAGCATGTTCACCTTTGGGTCCGTCAGCTTTTTTCTGGATGAGACCAAGCGCTTCTCCGATCGCGATTTGGGGATGACGCTCGCCAATACCGCTGGAGAACTTTCGCTCCTCACTCCCTCCGGCGACACCGTCATCACCGTCACGTGGAAGGACGCGCGGGAGGGGATTACGTACGGTCCTGAGCAGCTCTCCACCCTCCCCACGGGTCCCTTGAAAGCGGCTGTCACGCATGTGGTGGATGGCGATACTATCGATGTGCAAATTCCGGGGAGCGGCCGCCGCACCGAGCGCGTGCGTCTGATCGGCATCGACGCACCGGAACTCCATGCATCTGATGCGCGGCAGATGATGCTGGGACGGAGAGCATCGGAGTTCCTGCGGTCGCTCATCGAAGGAACCACGGTGACGCTTGAGGTCGGTCCCACCGAACGCGATACGTACGGGCGTCTCCTTGTCTACGCGACCACGGAGCAGGGCGACGGACTGCAGGAAGTTCTGTTGCGAGAGGGGATGGCGGCGGTCTACCTGCGGTTCCAGTTTGCCAAAGAGTCGGAGTTCATTGGGTACCAGCGGGAGGCCCAGGACGCGAATGCGGGGATGTGGGGGGTGCTCCAGAATGCTGGTGCATTTCCTGTTGCTCAGAGTGAGTCAAGAATCATGAATCATGAATCATCTCGGACTGAGCCAGTGGTTGCGGCACTTCTTCCTGAGCCAGAAGGATTCCGAGGATTCCAAAGAGTCCCCGCCTCCGCCGAGGCTTCAGTGGGCAGGCAAGGACCAGTCGCTGAAATTTCTACCCAAACAGATTCACGTTTTGCTTTCACGAGTTCCAGTCAAAAGAGTTCATCTCATTCCAGCAGGAAATCATCAGCGAAGAAATCATCAACAAAGCGCACTTCTACGAAACCGAAAAAAGCTGTGAAAGTACCAACACCGCCGAAGCCGCCAGTCATCTACAAGAATGTGATTGAGGATGAGCCTGAAGAAATTCCCGAAGATGGCCCAAATTTCACCCCACTTCGTCCGCCTCGGGCGGACTACGCGGGGCAGGCTCCGCTACCGGACGAAC
>CAYGNM010000097.1:0-1221 GCA_964351275.1 uncultured Candidatus Peribacteria bacterium
TCTTTGAGGAATGTTGAGGATTGGGGTCATTCTTTTTTTATGCCCTCATCCGCCGGCGCGACGCCGGCACCTTCTCCCGCAGCCCTTCGCTCGGCTCAGGGCGCAGGAGAAGGAGTGACGCGATGAAGATCAGTTTTTCGGTTTATAAGACGGCACCGGCATCTCATCCAATGCCTTATTCACCAACTCGTCCGCCCTCCAGTTATCTTCCCGCGGGATGTGCTGGAAGACGACGTCGGGGAGTTCCATGGTGAGCTGGTGGATTTCATCCACGAGAGGCTGCAGGGTCGGCATCTTGACGCGGTATTCGCCATTGAGCTGCTTGACCACGAGTTCGGAATCCAGATGGCAGATCAGACGATTCGGGCGGTACCGGAGCGCGATCTTCAGTCCCTCGATCAACGCGCGGTACTCGGCGACGTTGTTGGTCTGTTCGCCGATGCGCTCGGCATACTCCTTGAGCGTCACTCCTTTTGCCGGGTCCACCAAGATGCCGCCGATGGCAGCCTGGCCGGGATTCCCGCGCGACCCTCCGTCCGAATACAAATGCAGTGATCCGCCGATGGCATCGGGAAGTGTGGTGTCCTCAGGAGATTCTTTCGACAAAGCTTCCTCCAGCGTATCGACGACGAAGCGCTCGCGGTCGCTGACGTTCGGGAAGATCTCCTTCAAGCGGCGTTCAAGGGAGGAGGGGAGGGGGAGCATTACTCCGTATTCTACACTGCCATGCACCTACCCCCGACTTTCCCGTTCTTTCATCTTCCTATATTGCATTGCTCCCAAGATTTTTGTTCCTACGGCCTTTCTCAATTTATTGATACTGATCTCCGGTCCTTGTTCTATATCTCCATGCTCCCAATATTCTCCATTCGATTGTGCCAACAATTGCTGAAATGTTGCATCATCTTTCACGTCATCCGCGGTAATCACTTTTGCGACGCCGCCAACAGCCAACTGACATGATCCGGTCTCTTTAGTGAGACGGACAAGATGAGCACGCGTTCGCTTCAGTCGATTTGAATCTACCTGGGCCGGTGGGATGCCGAATCTCGTCATAGAGAAAGGATGACATTCTAGGATCATTCCATGCCTGTGCAAGTTCCAGGCTCATTTGCCTTCCCTCAGGCTCATTTGGTGTTTTGATCATGTTTATCATGACAGTCGCAGCTTTCCGGCGTGCACCCGCACCCTGATTTTTGGGCATTTCCGCAGCCACGGAGG
>CAYGNM010000097.1:1231-4520 GCA_964351275.1 uncultured Candidatus Peribacteria bacterium
GTCCAACTTGAATCTGCCTTCCCGGAAATCGATCGTGGCACCGCCGATGCGCTTGAGGGTCAGGCTCGAGGCGAAGACGTGGACATCGGGGACGTTCTCATTCACAAATGTTTTCTCTCCTGGTCTTGATTCGGGCTCGGGACCGGGCTCGGGCTCGGAACGGAACTCCATACAGAATCCTCCCATCGCATCTGCGATCACGGCCAAACCCGCGCCCTCCTGACCCTCATCCCTCGCGACTTTCTTGATGGCCTTGGCGGCGGCTTCCGTGATCGTGATGGTCTCCGGTCTTGGCGGCAGATCATCCAGCATCTGATTTAGGTCATCCACGAGCTCATCGATCTCCTCTTCGGAAAAGCCGTGGCCGAGGCAGCCTTCCACCAGCGTTTCGAATTCGCTCCCGGCGCAGGAGAAGCAGTGGAGGCCGTATTCGGCGAGGACGGACTTCGCTTCGGGGACTAGGGTGACGATTTCCTGGATGGGCATTTGCCGATGAATGGCGGACGTTGTCTTGGCCATGGGAGAGCGGAAGTATACCGGTATGTCGAACTCGTTGACTCGTTTATTCGTTTACTCGTTCTCGAATAAACGAATAAACGAACGAACGAAACACATCAATTCAATGACCACTTCCACACAAGTTGCTACAATCATCAGGATGAATTCCCGCGTCTTCCTCCGTCTTGCAACCGGCGTCCTATTGCTTCTCCTTGGGTGGCAGCTCGGCGCGATGCACGAGCGCACCCTTCGACTCCGATCAGGGAACACCATCCACATTGATTCGGGAACGTCATTGATCCAGCCGGGGAAGACGGCAAGCGGCGTGACCGTGCAGGATCCGCAGCGGCAGGTCGACATTGGGCTTCTATGGGACGTGTGGGACAAGCTGAACGAGTACTACATCGAGCCGCAGAAAGTGCAGGTCACTCCGCTGGTCTATGGTGCCGCAGAAGGGCTGACCAGAGCCATCGGTGACCCGTATACGGTCTTCATGACGCCCAAAGAGAATACGGAATTCCGCGAAGGGCTTGCAGGAAATCTGGAAGGCATCGGTGCCGAACTTACCGTGCGCGACACGCTGGTGATCATCGTGACGCCACTCAAGGGATCGCCCGCGGAGCGCGCCGGGCTCCTTCCCAAGGACGTGATTCTGAAAGTCGACGGCGAACCTACGGACGGGTGGAGCCTCGCGCAGGTCGTCTCGCGCATCCGCGGTCCCAAGGGGACAAGCGTGCGTATTCAGGTCGGTCGTGAAGGAGCAAAAACGCAGCCGCCAGAATTCACGATCATCCGCGAAGCGATTCACATTCCGAGTGTCGAGTCACACGTGATCCTCACCGGAGGAAAGACCATCGGATACGTCGCGCTGAATCAATTCGGCGAAAGCTCGATTGCGGAGTTGGGGAAGGAATTGCAAACCTTTAAGGATACGCCGGTATCGGGCATTATTCTTGATTTACGGAACAATGGCGGCGGGTACCTGGATGGAGCAGTCGACCTTGTGTCGTTCTTTATCGCGGAAGGAAAAGTGGTGACCGTGCAACGACGGCAGGGGGAGAGCGATATCCAGATGGTGAACGGCCGGACGCTCCTGCCCGAAATGCCGCTAGTGATTCTCCAGAACGAAGCGACGGCGAGCGCATCGGAAATCGTCGCGGGTGCGCTCCAGGATCACGGTCGCGCGACGATCGTCGGCAAGAAGAGTTTTGGGAAGGGGACGGTGCAGGAAGTGATCGATCTTGCGGGAGGCACCAGCCTCCGCGTGACGGTGGCGCGGTGGCTGACACCGAACGGAAAAAATCTGGGGAAAGAAGGCGTGCATCCGGACATCGACGTCGAGCCCAGGAAGCTGAGTGATACTCCGCCGCCCGTCGGTGCGCCGTGGGAGTGGAAGGACGATCCGCAGATTGCGGCCGGTGTGGAGGTCCTTCTTGGCAAGAGGGCCAAAAAGTGATGTTGCAGATGGGGCAGCAGATCTGCGATTTTACCGCGTAATCTTGATCTGTTTTCCAGTCTCTGGAATCACTTCAGGACAAACAACGGACTGTTGTCCAGAAAGGCGTTTTCCGCTATAATTACGTGATTTACCAATCACATGAGCCCGGGCTCATTCTCACAAAAACTCACACCCACACGTGCTTCCGACACCCCCTCCCCACAGGCCGATCGATGCCATCCGGGATTTTCTGGATAACGCGCATGGGGGAGGCGAGTTGAAACATGCCGAGCGGTCCGCGCGGCAGGAGTGGACACAGGAGGCACTCGATCACGTCGGCTACGAAAAACTGTCCCGCGACGACCGCGGGTTTGTTCGCCAGTATCTTCAGCGCGTCACGGGATATTCCCGCGCGACCGTGGAGCGGCATATTGAGTCGTATCGGGAAAGTCACGTGCAGCCGTCCGGGGCCCCGGTGACATCCGCGACTTCCAGCGCATCCGTTCCGGCTGCCGCATCCGCCGTCGGCGTCGTCCATCAGGCGATCACCGGCTGGCAAGTTGCGCTCCTAGTTACGTCGGCGCTCGTCGTCTTTGGCCAAGTGCGCGGATCGAACAAGATGACGGCGTCCCTGACGCCACGCGCTCCGCACATTCTGGTGACGGCGGTGGAGCAGCCGATTCCCGCCGACGATCCTGTCCTCGCCGCTGTGCAGGAAACTGGCGTTCCCAGCTGGCTCGGCACCACCGCGCCCAGTCTGGATTTCCAGAAGCGTCTTGCCCAGCGCCGCATGGAGCGGGTGCAGGCGGTTGACGCATTCTTTCCAGAATCCAGCACGGTGCCGGAGACACACGATGCATCAACAGCATTCGTTCCCGTACAAAGCGCCGTCCGACCTGTCGATCTGACTGGTCGTCTCGCAGCGCGTCGTGAGGAGCGAGTGCAGGAACAGGCACTGAGTGCATCCTCTGCTGCCCCCGGCGACTCGGTCGATATCACCAGTCTCATCGAAGCGCGTCGCGAAGAAAGGCACGATGCCGCGGTCGTCACTGTTCCCACCCGCGATGACGTTCTTCTGGAAATGACGGCATCTCCTGCTGTGATCACTCCTGGTCTCCAGACACTGCGTCCGATGACCGTCGGCACCTCCCGTACCCGGCTCATGACGATCGCGGGGTCGCCGTCCGACGGGCAGGTCATCATTTTCAAGAATGGCAAAGCGACATGGAGCACTCTTCAACTCTCTCCGCTCGCAAGCGATGACGCCGGTTCCGGCGGTACTGGATCGGGTGCTTTGCCGGGCAGTCACTCTGCTGCCGCTCCGAGAACATCCTCTGCGCCCACTGCCTCAAC
>CAYGNM010000098.1:0-4510 GCA_964351275.1 uncultured Candidatus Peribacteria bacterium
CTATCTCCTCCGAGTGACGAGTGCCAATAAGCTCCGCTTCATCCTCGCGCAGGGCGGTTCGTACTACACCGGTGTGGATTCCGCCGTTCTCACTCCCGGCTGGCATCACGTCGTCGGCGTCTGGGATGGAACGAGACCAAAGGTGTACGTCGATGGTGTGGATGCCTCGGCGACGCCGGTTGTCGGATCACCGCCCGGCAGCATCACCACCACTGTGCATACCTTCATCGGGCAGAGTGGTCAGCCCGGTTCCGAGGCGTACTTCAACGGCACCATCGATGACGTTCGCGTGTACGATATCGCGCTTACTCCCGCCGCCGTCGCCACCCTCGCCGCGAGCGGTACCTGTTGTCCGGTGAGCAGGTCGTCGGCGTCAAGCGGAGTGAGCTCCAGTGCAGCGCAGTGCATCCCCAGTGCCGCCTGCCAGGCGCAGTGCACCGCGGCCGCGACGCCGACCTGCAACCCGCAAGGGCAGATGATGTGCGGCACGGTGAAGGCGGTCTGCGGGGGCGGCAACCAGACCACCATGTGTCTCTCGCGGTGCAACACTCAAGGAGTGTGCACACAGGTGGCGGAATGCTCCGGAGGCAGTACTCCAGAGTGTCCGTCGTCGGTCTCGCTCTCGGCATGTTTGCAGCAGTGCTGCACTGTATCGTCTTCTTCCTCGTCCTCCGCCAATGCCTGCATTCCGGATTCTCGTCTGATGGGATACTGGAAATTTGATGAGGCGACCGGACCAGCGCTCGACTCGTCCGGACGTAACAACAACGCCACCTTCACCAATGGCCCGGTGGCATCCACGGATGTGCCGTCCCTCAGCTTCAGCGATCTTCGCAGCATTTCCTTCGACGCCGCCAAAACACAGTCCTTCACGGTTCCCGACAATACTTCCCTCGATGCTTCCACTGCCGTGACCGTCGCGTTTTGGTTCAAGCGTCAGAACGCAGGGCAGATTCTCGTTGGCAAATGGGGTCAGAGCACCAATCAAAGCAGCTACCTGCTGCAGGTGTTCTCTGATAACCGCATGTACTGGAGCGTCGTCGGTACCAACGGAGCGCAGACCTACTTTATGTCGAGCACCCCGGTCGTCAGCACCGGATGGAACCATCTGGCGGCGACGTTCAACGGCACATCCCTGAACGTCTATCTCAACGCAGCGCTTGTTCCAGGATCGAACTTCGGAGCAGCCGTTCCGCAGTCACTCAATAATTCCACGGCACCCATCACCAATACGTACAACGGCAACTACAACACCGGCAACCTCGATGATGTCCGCATCTACGATATTGCGCTCACACAGGCGTCGATCGCGATCCTCGCTGCGGGCCGCGATATCCGTTGCACTCTTCCGAGCAGTTCGTCCTCCGTCTCCGCTTGCGTTTCGCGGACCGGGGTCGCGACGGCGAAGATCGGCAGAATCTCGTCCACGGGCAAAATCACCGAGTTTCCCGGTTGGGGGCACAGCATCACCACGGGGCCCGACGGCAATCTCTGGTACGTGAACGGTACCGCCATCGTCCGGATGACGCCGGACGGCGTGACCACCGAATTCCCCCCCCTTACAAAAACCAGCTATCTGATGGACATCACCGCGGGTCCCGACGGCAATCTCTGGTACGTGAATCGTGACCTTACAGCTATCATCGGGAAGATCACGCCCGAGGGCAAGATCACCGAATTTACGGTGCCTGCCGCTCGGTACATAGACACGACCGGCCGGGGCATCAACGATCCGTTGAGCATCACCGCCGGCCCCGACGGCAATCTCTGGTTTGTCCAGGATATCAACAGCGAGATCGTCAGGATTACGCCGGCGGGCGTGATGACCAAATTCCCGCTCCCCGGGGGGGTGCTCACGGCTGGCCGTGAGCCGATGGACATCACCGCGGGTCCCGACGGCAATCTCTGGTTCACGGAAGGAAGAGGAAACGCGATCGGCAGGATCACGCCGGCTGGCGTGATCACCGAGTTCCCCCTGCCAACTGCGCAGAGTTGGCCAGGCTCCATCACCGCGGGTCCCGACGGCAATCTCTGGTTCACGGAGGGTATCAACACGATCGGCCGCATCACGCCGACTGGCCAGTTGACGGAGTTTTCTGCCCCCGGCCTCCGTTCTCTCAACGACATCGCCGCGGGCCCCGATGGCAATCTCTGGTTCACGGCAAGCGAGGGAAACAGAATCGGCCGCATCACGCCAGCCGGCGTGATCACCGAGTTCCCCAGCGACGGCAAATCCACTGCCATCACCGCCGGCCCCGACGATGCAATGTGGTTCGCTGCGGCGACAAGCGGTGAGATGCAATACGATTGTCCTTCCGGCAGCAGTTCGACGAGCTCACTGCAGGTCAGTTCGTCGAGTGCGACGTCCGCTTCCTCCATTAGCACTTCCGTCGCCCGTTCATCCAGCTCTCTGCCAGGCGTCGGCGATATCTGTCTGCCCATCTGCGGCGACGGCTACGTCTTCGGTCGGGAGACTTGTGATGACGGCAATGTCACCAGTGGCGATGGTTGTTCATCGGTTTGTCTGGTGGAAGGCGGGTGGGAGTGCGATCTTCCGGTGATGACGCCGTCGGGGATCGGAGGATCGGCATCGTCGGTGGCGACGCCGGTTGCCGGGGGAGGAATCTCTCATTCTGCGATGCCCATTGGCGGTGTCGTTTCCGGCAACTCCAGTTCACTCACAGTGACCAGCAGTTCCGCTGCGAGTCAGTAATTTCTTATGCGTCCCTCTCGCATCCTCATCGGCCTCACCGTTCTCACACTCACCGTCGTGGGGGTGCTCACGGCGGTACCGGCGGGCCGGTGGACTGCTTCCACTGTTGTGAGCATTTCTTCTCAGAGCGTGAGCGTGTCCCCCGGCAGTTCACTCAGCTCACTGCAGTCAAGCGTCGTTGCGCTGAGTTCTGTGACACAGAGCTCTGTCACCTCCAGCAGAATTCCGGCCTCACCCGTTGTGCCCGCGATGCTCCCTGTCGGCGGCATGTGCCGTCCGGTCTGCGGCGACGGCATCGTCATCGCCGGTCTGGAACAATGCGATGACAAGAATAAAAAGGACGGCGACGGCTGTTCGTCGCTGTGTCGGTTGGAGGGTTCGGGCAGTTCTTCCTCACGCAGTTCGGTGGTCAGCTCCACGCTCAGTTCCATGAGCAGTTCCTTCACACAATCGAGCTCGGGGACGGCGTCGAGCAGTGCATCGAAGAGCAGTGCATTGGTCTCGTCGCAGGTCAGTTCGCAGAGCAGCTCCGAACCTTCCGTGTGCATCCAGTTTCCGCAGCTGTGCAGGTCTTCCAGTAGTTCACTGCAGTCGAGCACCGTCGTGGTCAGCTGCACCGTCGCGTGCCAGACCGCGTGCGCCGGAGCCGGATCGCCCTACTGCGACTTCCAGAATGCGCCGACGTGCGAAACCACGGATGTCGTCTGCTCCAGCGGCACTCCCGCGTGCGCTCTGGGATTGGTGAATTGCACCGGGGGTGGCACGGCCTCGTGTCCGCCGACGCCGGCGTGCGCGCAGTGCATGGCGGGATGCGGCAGTTCCTCGTCCTCCGATAAACCCACGTCCTCTGTGTCGCAGAGTTCGAGTGCCCCAACCTCGCGCAGCTCATCGTCCTCCAGTGTCTGCGCTCCGGATTCCCGCCTCATCGCGCACTGGAAGTTTGACGAAACCTCGGGAGCGACCATCGCCGCCGATGCCACAGTCAATCATCGTGATGGCACCATTGTGGGGGCAATTACCGGCCTGACCGTCACGCCGTCTCTGTCTTTCGCCAATCCCGGGGCGGTCGCCTTCGACGGCACCAAAGGCGGGATCGATCTGGGAAGCAATGTCGGGAACTTCACCGTTGCGACCCCCTTCACCATCTCGGCGTGGATCATGCCCGCTCTCGATTCCCGTGACCACGTGATCTATGGAAATACCTGGAGCAGTCCCGGATATGTCTTCCGTGTGACGAGTGCAAACAAGATCCGGTTCCTTCTCGTGCAGAGCGGCGGCGTCTACGCCGGTATGGATTCCGATGTTCTCTCCTCGGGCTGGCATCACGTGGTCGGCATCTGGGATGGAACAAAAGCGAAAGTCTATATCGATGGCGTCGATGCCTCCAAGACGCCGATTGTCGGTGGAACGATCACGAGCATCACCACCACCGCGCACACCTTCATCGGCCAGACCGGCATCGCCGGTGCCAATCAGTTCTTCAAGGGCACCATCGACGATGTCCGTGTCTACGATCTTGCGCTCAGCGCGGCGAACGTTGCCGCGCTCGCCTCGGGGAGTGCGAGCACGTGTTCTCTCCCGGTCACGTCATCCTCTGCTCCGAGCAGCTCCACGTCATCCTCTGGCGTCGGATCCAGCGGTGCCGGATCCACCTCCAGCGTCTGTGTCCCCGATCCGCGCCTGATTGCGTACTGGAAGTTTGACGAAGCGACCGGGCCCGCACTGGATTCCTCCGGACGCGGCAACAACGCCACCTTCACCAATGGCCCGGTGGCATCCACGGATGTGCCGTCCCTC
>CAYGNM010000099.1:0-4477 GCA_964351275.1 uncultured Candidatus Peribacteria bacterium
CTTCCCCCCTCCAAACCCGACCCTATTTTCGCCGTGGCTGCGGCCGCGAAGGCCGCCGGACCGCAGGCGCTCAACGGAACGATTGGCGTGTACATGGATGAAGAGGGAAAACCGATGATCTTCCCGAGCGTCCGCTCCGCGCTCGAGGATGTTGCGAAGGAATTGACCCGTCGCAGCTACTCGTACCCGGCGCTTACAGGAATTCCGGAATTCCGAACGGCCGTGCACGGGTTGATCTTCGAGGAGAGAATGCCGCTCATCGCATCGATTGGGAGTACAGGCGGAACCGGTGCCGTGTCACTGAATATCCGCCTCGCAAAACTCATGGATCCGACAATCACGCTGATTCTCCCTGTTCCCGCATGGGCGAATCATGCGCCGCTGTGCCACTCCGCCAGTATCACCACGAAGGAAGTTCCCTATCTGGAGAACGGAATGCCCAGCACGCGCGGCGTCATTGACGCATTGGAGCAGACGCCCGGCAACTGCGTGGTCCTCCTACAAGTTGGCTGCCACAATCCGCTCGGATTGGATCTGACAGCTCCGCAGTGGAAGGAACTTTTGCAAGTAATGACGAAGAAGAAAGCGATCGCGCTCCTGGATTTTGCGTACCAGGGATTTTCGGGCACGCCGGAGGAGGATGCTGCGCCTGTGCGACTCTTCGCGGCGAGCCCGGTCACGACCTTAATCGCGTGGTCGGCATCGAAGAATCACTCGATCTACAGCGAGCGTTGCGGTCTTGCCTGCGCGGTGGTGCCGGATGAGAAGACCCGCATTGATGTGGAGGCGCACTACTCCACCCTCTCTCGCGGCATCCACTCTGCGGCAGCCACGTTCGGACAATCAGTCGTCGCACGGGTCCAAACCGCACATCGTGACCAGTGGCTGAAAGATGTGGAAGGCGCGCGGGAGATGCTCACGCGCAAACGCGCAAAGCTCATGGAAATGCTGCCCGAGAAATTCAAGAAATCCGTGAACGGCCACGGAATGTTCGCGATGTTGCCGCTCACAGGCGAGGAGGTCGACCGCCTTGCGACGGAGGAGAAAGTCTTCCTGACACGGGATGGACGGATCAATATTGCGGGGATACCGCTCCGGAGGATTCTGGAGTTGGCAGAGAAGATTGGAAAGGTTGCGACACTCTAAGATCAGACGATCTTTCAAGGAATGTCCGGGCGCAGCATTGCTGCGCCCCTACATATATCGCGTTTTTTGTAGGGGCGTTGCATGCAACGCCCCTACAGCGCGTATCATTACCGTATGGACTCCCTCCGCGATCGCGTCCTCTAGTTCCTCCGGCACCGAAACATCCGATTGAATACTGACCTCGGCCAGCATTTTCTGGTGGAGGAAGATGTGCTGGAGACGATTGTGGACACCGCAGAGATCACGCCTGATGATCACATTGTTGAAATCGGGCCGGGCATCGGCGTGCTGACGAGCGAACTCCTGCAACATGCAAAAGAAGTGACCGCGATTGAACTGGATGAACGCATGATCATGCTTCTGAAGGATTTTCTGCCTCCGAAGAGCAAACGAGTCACACAGAAGTTCACCGTCGTCCACGGGAATGCTCTTCAGGTCGACCTGCCGCTGACACCCTACAAAGTCGTCGCGAATATTCCCTACCACATCACCTCTCCCCTGCTCCGGCATGCGTATCTGGAGTCATCGACAGCTCCGACAACGATGACACTCCTGATCCAGCGCGAAGTTGCCGAGAAAATCTGCGACGACGAGCACGCGGGCATCCTGACGATCATGGTGAAGCTGTTCGGAACACCGGAAGTCATCTGCAAAGTTCCTCCGCAAGCGTTCGTGCCGCCGCCCAAGGTCGATTCTGCGGTGTTGAAGATCACCTCGTTTCCGCAACCACTCGCTGACCGTCCGACGATCGATCGTATTCTGAAATTGCTGAAGATCGGATTCGCCGGGAAACGGAAGATGCTGCGGAATACCCTCGGAATGATGGAGAACGGGATGGAACTGCTGCAAAAATGCGGGATTGATGCGACACGGAGGCCGGAGAACCTGAGCGTTGAAGAGTGGATAGATTTAGCCGGACGTTCCACACCCCTATAGAACGCCTTTCATGGCTTTTAGAAGAGCAAAAACCGACAACTCCAAAAGAAAATCATCAGAGGGGTCTTCACAGGATTTCGCAAAGGCAGGATCCTGATTCGCTATGCGCCCATCTCATCTTTCCTACGCATTTCTCGGGGGCTTCCTCGCCGCCATCTTCTTCCTGCAATGGTGGCAGTCACCCACATATCCGTGGTGGGTGTGGGCGGGCATCGGAATCCTGCTGGCCGGATTGGGAACGTTCATCATCGCGGGTCTAGTCGCGGGTCGAAGACCCACGCTGGGCCGATCGGGAACATTCATCACCGCAGGTCGAAGACCTGCGCTGGGTTTGCTAGCAACAACGATCATCGGGATCGCCTTCGCATTCTGGACCGTCTCCCGCACCACCCACACCCCCTCTCCCATGACCGTCGACAGCTACTCTCAGGAAGAGGACGTCTCCCTTCGCGGCATCATCGCCGATGATCCGGATCGGCGCGCGACACAGACGAACTACATTCTCAACGCGCAGATGATCAGGACGGGAACCCGGACGGTGCGCGTCGAGGGGAAGGTGCTCGTGACCGTCCGCATCGGAAATCCCGAATGGGAATACGGGGATGACGTGATTGTGCGCGGCGTGCTGGAACAGCCGGAGAGTACCGACGACTTCCAGTACGACCGGTACCTGAGTCTGAAGAACGTCTACGGCCTGATGCATGATCCGAGAATTGAACGCGTGGGGAACAATCGAGGGAATACGATCCTGAAAGGCATTTATCGATTCAAGAACGTTCTCGAGGAACGGATTACCCTGCTTCTGCCGGAGCCGCACGCGTCGCTCCTGGCAGGATTGCTCCTCGGATCGCGCGGCAGCATGCCCGAAGATCTGGTGAATGACTTCAAGACCACCGGTCTCACCCATCTCGTAGCGATCTCGGGCTACAACATCACCATGCTGATCACCGTGATGGGGACGCTCCTCTTCTGGCTGCCGCTCAAGTGGCGGTTCTGGCCATCGGTGACGCTGATTGTGCTATTCACCATCCTCACGGGAGCATCGGCCTCCGCGGTACGCGCTGCGGTGATGGGGATACTCGGCCTCCTTGCACTGCAGCTGAATCGGATCCAGACGACGCGACTGACAGTGCTCTGGTCGGCATTCGTGATGCTGGCCTGGAATCCTAAGCAGCTCTGGTACGACGCCGGATTCCAGCTCTCATTTCTGGCGCTGATCGGCGTGCTGGAGATTTCGCCATTGATGAAGCCGTACCTGCGGCGCGTCCCGGAATTCCTCGGTATTCAGGAATCGTTCTGCCTGACACTCTCGGCGCAGATGCTCGCGTCACCGTGGATTCTCTTCCTCTTCGGACAATTCAGTGTGATCGCACCCGTCAGCAATCTCCTCGCACCGCCGGCTGTTCCGTGGGCAACGCTGCTTGGACTCCTGAGCATTCTCCTCGGATCAATCTGGCTGCCACTCGGACGAATCGCCGCCGTTCTCGCATGGCTTCCGCTGCAATGGATTACGGGGATCGCACAACTGCTGAGTTCGATCCCCTTCGCATCGCTGACTCTGCCCGGACTGCCGGCATTTTGGATCGTGACCTATTATCTCTGCCTTGCCGGCTGGATCATTCGTTCTTCCCCCACACATATCTCCGAACCGTCTTCTTCCCACTCCAGTGCTGCACAATCATCTTTTCCGTCGGCTGTCGTCGTGGGAACTCAAATGCATGCGAGATGACCACGGTCCCCGGCCTCAGTTCGCGATCGAACTTCTCTTCGAGCGCTGCCATTAGCGCCGTCGAGAGATAGAGGAAGATTACGTCCGCATCGCGCAAGTCCTGGGTCAATGCGTTGCCGCGCACGAAGCGCACCTTTTGCCGGCTCCAGCGAATCATCACTCGTCCATAGAGCCACACCACCGGCGAGATTTCGACCCCGGTTGCCGTGATCGAGGGGCAGCGGCGCTTCGCCTCGATCAGCACACGGCCGTTGCCCGCCCCCAGATCGAAGACGCGTTCCGATCCGTGTAATCGCGCAGCATCGACCATCGCCCGCACCATGAACATCGGCGTCGGCACGTACGGCACGCCACCGATAAAGCAGTAGACGGCCGTGACCCCCATCACAAGAACGAGAATCGTGGTGAAAATGATGAAGAGGTCGACGGAGAGCATGGGAAAAGACTACAGAAAGGTTGGGTGATTCGCATCAGACCTATAGAATGCCACCATGCAATCACGCCCCCTCCTCCACATCGCCATTCTGCTCACGCTGGGACTTTCCGCCTGCGCGAAGCCTCCGGCGGCACAGCCCCCCACCCCTCCCGCAACCGCGTCCGGCGCAGTCAGCAGCACGCTCGGCTACCCGCAGGTGCTGGTAATGGCGCTCAATGGCAATCATGAAG
>CAYGNM010000100.1:0-3325 GCA_964351275.1 uncultured Candidatus Peribacteria bacterium
GAGCGCCTCGATACGCTCGGCGCTCCGCGCCGAGCTACTCGGCGAAAGCGTTTCTAGAAGTGTGACACCGAGTAGAAATTTTCGGAGAAAATTTCGTATCGAGGTGTTATGCATAATTTTTCCTTGTCATTCCGAGTAGCTCGTTTCGGAGAAACGAGCGTACGAGGAATCATTTCCCCTCCCGCAGATACTTCCACGCCCAAACCGACCAATCTGCATCCGCATCCAGAAGTTCCTGAATTTTCTGTGGTGCCGCGACAACGAGTGACATCGAAATCTCATTGAACATGCCGGCATTCTTTTCCAGAATGCTTCCGTGAATAATCTCCGATAATCTTGGATGCTTGGAAAATGCTGGTGGAAGTGTATCCACCACCAATGCCCCCTTATCGTGTATGTGTACTTGTATGTTCTTCAGTTCCCGTAAAAAAGTGAGCACAGACATTTTGTGAAAAGGCCCGTAGCGATCGTAGAGAAGATGATAACAATCCTGAATCGGCGCTTCATGCGGAAAACGACCAATGACTTGCTCATCGATGAATGGATTGCCTTTCACATCCCGAAAGAAAACCGGTTGCTGCAGATGAGCGTCAATGTGCATGAGAAGGGAAGGCGGATAGGAATCCGAGCAATCATTCAACTGAACCGCTAGTGCCTGCTTTTCGGGTGAATTCTGCCATGTACGATCTCGGATGACCGTCTGCACCACTCCATGCAAATCTTCGATCCGCTGTAAGGGCAGCTGAAGAGGATTGATCGGAGAGAGACTCCGCGTGGCAATGTGAGCATTGGGAAACTGATGACGTGCCTGCGCACATTCATAACCGTACCCGGGCCCCAGGAAGAGTATTTTGATCTTGTCTGCATGTGACTGCATCGTATTTTTCAGCAGCCACTCGGCGACCTCACTGAGCGGACGAGCATTGGTCGAGGCAATGCCAGCACAGATGGATTCGGGAGTATCCACATGACAATATCCGTCCGTCTGCGCACCCAACGTTGTTCGGAGTTCGTCCGTACTGAACCGTATAAGCGGTTTGCCTTCGGCATTGTTCATGGATTCCGCCTGCCGAATCCCCCGGATGTACGGAGAGTCTTGTTCCCGCGCCAAAAGAGGACCGGAGAGGTTCATGGGGAAAGATTACCGCACCGCCACCGTCTGCACCGGCACCGCGCGAATAATCAACCGCTTCTTGATCGAATTCGGCGGCCAGCACGTGTACAGAATCAATTCCTCTCCCTCGCCCGTGAACGGCTTGGCATCCTTGGGAGCGATCGTCTGTTGACCAGTGACGGCGTACTCGTAGAGATTGCCGTTGAAGGTGACGTAGACTTTGTCGCCCTTCTTCAGCTTGTTCACCGTCCGGAAGATCTTCGTGTACTGCGATACATCCCACGAGTAGCCGCTCGAGTGACCGTAGACCATGATCTTGCCGCCGCGGCCGGGGTAACTGAAGAGGTGACCGACACCGTTCTGCAGCGGGGCGAGCAGACCCTCTTTGCTCTGCGGATCCTCGGGATGGAAAATCTGCAGATCCCGGATGTCGAGCGACGGGATGGTGATGGCAAAGTCGTGCCCGGAACGGAATTGCTCGAGCGTTCCCTCATCGTCCGTCGGACGGGCGACGATGACCGGATTGCTCTGACCGGGCTGCTCCTGGACGTTTTGTACTCCAGCAGCGACGGCTGCACCACTCCTCTGCGATCCCGGGAACGACGCAAGATTATCACGCGTGATCACGCTGATGCGATACACCATATCGATGAACTGCCCGCGCGTGACCGGCTGGCCGACGCGGATCGACCGCGGATCATCGACAAGGTTCTTGCGGAGTGCCGCGCGGACGAACGGTGCGTACCACTGCGTATCACCGTCAGCCGACTCGCCGTCCTGGCGGTACGCGCGCATAAGGAGTGTGATCGCCTCTTCGGCAGGGATGGTGAGGGAAGGACGCAGCGTCCGGTCTGAGAATCCGGAAGTGATACGCAGCGCGAACGCCGCCTCGGCGTACGGCGCGATCGGATCCTGCTGATCGACATCCAGGTAGAGCGGCAACTTGGAGAGATGCGCACGATGCCACTCGACCCTCTTCTGCGTCTCTTCACGACCATCGAGCAAAATCTTCAGCACATCGCCACGCGTAATCAGTTCGCCGGCATTCCCCGTATCGGCATTGGCAATGAGACCGGCCGAAGCGAGGTACTGGAAGGCAAGTTCATAGGAACCCGCGGCAAAGACCGTCGAGGCGTTCCCCAGCAGGGAGACGAGAAGAAGGCCGGACGCGAAAATGCGTGAGCGCATAAAGGAGAGAATATTAGACATAATTTGTTATTTTGTCAATACCGAGGAGAAATGCCAATTTTGGCTTCCAAATGGCCTTTTATTGGGTAATACTGCCATACAGATATGCCTCTCCGGATAGGAATCGTCGGCCTCCCGAACGTCGGTAAATCCACGCTTTTTAATGCGCTGACCCGGAGCAAAGGCGCCCAAGCCGCCAACTATCCCTTCTGCACCATTGATCCGAACGTCGGCATTGTGGAAGTGCCGGATGAGCGTCTGAATGTACTCGCCGATCTTGTGAAGCCGAAGAAGGTGATCCCGGCCGCCGTGGAGTTTGTGGATATTGCGGGACTCGTGAAGGGCGCCTCCGCCGGGGAAGGTCTGGGCAATAAATTCCTGAGCCACATTCGTGAAGTCGACGCGATCTGTCACGTCGTCAGAATCTTCCCGGGCGACGTTATTCACGTGGAAGGAACCGTCGACCCCAAACGCGATCGGGAGACGATCGATACCGAGCTCGCGCTCGCGGATCTGGACACCATCAAGAAGCGCATCGACCGTGTGCAGGGCGGCGCGCGAACGGGCAACAAGGATGCCAAGGGAGAACTGGCGCTCGCGGAGAAGATCAAGGCGGCTCTGGAACAGGGCAAGCCCGCCTCCTCGCTTCCCTTCGACAAAGATGAACGCCCGCTCGCGGAGGGAATGCAATTGATGACCCTCAAGCCGGTGATCTTCGCGGTGAATGCCTCGGAGGAACAGATGACCACGCTGACGCCGGACGACGCGCGGAAACAACTCCTTTTGACGACGAATGACGAGCTCGTGATCATCTCCGCAAAGATTGAGGAAGACCTGCAGGAGCTGGCACCGGACGAAGCGAAGACGTTCCTGAAAGATCTCGGCGTCGATTCCTCGGGACTCGATCGCCTGATCCGCGCCGCGTACCACCGGCTCGGCTACTACACGTACTTCACCGCAGGCGTGGAAGAAGTCCGCGCGTGGACGATCCACCAGGGATGGACGGCACCCCAGGCCGCGGGC
>CAYGNM010000100.1:3335-4459 GCA_964351275.1 uncultured Candidatus Peribacteria bacterium
ATTTTGTTCACTTTGGATCTGAACTGAAAGCCAAAGAGTCAGGAAAGATGCGACAGGAAGGGAAGACCTATATCGTCCAGGACGGAGATGTGATGCACTTCCGGTTTAACGTATGACGTTCATCGCTCGTGAAGAATCGTTCACCTGCGAACACTGCAACGCTGCAGTGACTCCTTTGGGAAAAGGAACATACCGCAATCATTGCCCGCACTGCCTCTGGAGCAAGCACGTCGATGATCTGGGGCCAGGAGACCGTGCTTCACTCTGCCATGGATTGATGGAACCCGTCCACCTTGATCAATCGGGGAAAAAAGGGTGGATGATCTTGCATGCCTGTGAGAAATGCGGAAAGACAATTCCCAATAAGCTCGCAGTTGATGATAGTTGGGAACAATTTGTGAATCATGAATTATGATTCATGAATCACGGGGCTTCATAATTCATGATTCATGATTCCTGATTCACCGTCACGATTCACAGATAGACTTGCAATCGCATGATCCCTGCCTCAAGATCCCATCCTGTATGAATCGCCGTTCGCTCTCCCTCTCCGTTGTCGGCCTCCTGCTTTTGACAGCATGTGGTGGGAACGCCCTCGAAGTGCGCAACAGCAACGACCGGATCGTCGGCACCATCGACGTACAGGGATCCAAGACGGCGACGATGATGAACACACACGGCGATCTCCACGGGAAAGTGCGCGGCAACGTCATCCGGGATGATTCTGGCAAAAAGGTGGGAGGCATCGCGGAACAGAACGGCGGCATCGTGATTCTGGACGCGCAGGACAATGCCGCAGGAAACATCGACGGCAACGACTGTTACGGCAAGGGAAAGGAGAAATTAGGCAGTGTGAGCGGTGAGGCGGACTCTTCTATTGTCGCAGCTGCTTGTCTGCTATTTTTTCTGCAGTAACTGGGCAACGTAGCGGTCGCTGAAGGTCATCTTCAGCGGAATCTTCTCCTGCACATTTCCCTCAGGAACAGCCACGAGCTGATCATCATGCGTGGAAGGATGACTGGCAACGGCGAGCAGGAATTTCCCCTGTTCGAGAGCTTTTCGAGATTCCGGTGAGATCTTCTGCGCATCGAAGACATGCTCTATGCCTTGAGAACGAAGATCCT
>CAYGNM010000101.1:0-3628 GCA_964351275.1 uncultured Candidatus Peribacteria bacterium
TTCCTGCGCCACGCAATGTTCGTGGTGCGACGGCTGCGGCGACTACGGCATCTGGACGGCGATGAAGCGCGCGCTGGTGGAACTGGGGATTGCTCCGCACAACGTCTGTCTCTGTTTCGATGTCGGCTGTCACGGCAACGGTTCGGATAAGCTGACCGGCTACCGCTTTCACGGACTCCACGGTCGTGTGATCCCCTTTGCGTCTGCAGCAAAGCTCGCCAACCACAAACTTCCTGTGATCGCCTTCGGCGGCGACGGGGCGAGTTTTTCCGAAGGCATCGGGCACTTCGTCCACGGTATCCGCAGCAATTATCCGATCACGTTCATTCTCCACAATAACGCCAACTACGGTCTCACGCTCGGGCAGGCCAGTTCGCTCACGTGGCAGGGCCAGCCGATGAACTCATCACCGAACGGCATTCCCGAGCACACGCTGAATTCGATGGATCTGGTGTTCGCGCTGGAGCCGACGTTCGTCGCGCGTGGATTCAGTGGCAACATCCCGCAACTCACCAAGATCTTCAAAGCAGCGATCGAACACCAGAAGCACGGCTTCGCACTCGTTGACGTGCTGCAGGCGTGCCCAACCTACAACCACTTTGCGACGCACGAATTCCTCCTTGAGCGGTGTTACGATGCGAACGCCGAAGGTCATGATCCGCATTGCGAAGCTAAAAAAGCCCGGGCACTCGCTCTCGATACCTCTAAGAGAATCGCGACCGGGATCCTCTACCAGCGAGAGGATGTCCCAAGCTTCTACGACCGGCTCAAGCCGCGGGAGGGGAAGAAGACGGCGCTCACGGAAGAGGTGAAAACGTTTGATGTCGAGGAGTTTATGAAGGAGTTGGTGTAGCCACGTTACTGTGGCGACTGAATGCCGATCTGAAAAATGCCACGGACGTTCTTGAGTGTTCTTTTCCTCACGTCAAATGGAGCGGAATGGATTCCGCCTTCCTCCCCTTGAAATTCTCTGATGAGATCGTTCTCCACCAGTGCAGTGGGTTCTTCCATTTCCACGACTGCTAGTGACAGAGTGCTGAACGGCGCGTCGGGAGTCGTCATGGACGTTATCGACGCAGCCTGATCATGTTTGGACAGCGGGAAATAGCGGACGAATGATTCCTCATCCACGATAAGACCATTCATCCTGCATAGTCCGATAGTGCGGACGATTCCTTTTTGCACGACTGCGGGAGCCGTGAAAAATTTCCTGCCATCCTTCCATGAGTATGGTTGGTAGTCTGTCTTGCGCGGCAATCTCACTTTCCACCGCTCATTGAGATCATCAGCAGGATCAATATCGATTTTTTTTCGTTCATGGACGATGCTCATTTTTATTCGACCCCAATCCTCTGTGCTCAGTAGCAGAGACCCCCGCTCCAGACTGTTCAGCTGGAGAAATTTCTTCACTTCTTCCGGAGGAAGCTCCAAGTCGGACTGTGGTTGATGCAGAGACATGGAAATGGCAGGAAGGGCATGAGCCTACAGCCGTTTCGCCAATCGTCAAGAAACTGCATCGGGCAGCCATTTGGCGTATGCTCTCTCCATGCAAATCGATGTCCTGACCCTCTTTCCGGCCCCACCTTCGCTCCGCCGCCGCGGAGCTACGGCGGGCAAGGATGTTCCATTCTATGCGCATTGATATTCTCACATTGTTTCCAGCTATGTTTACCGGTCCCCTGACCGAGAGCATTCTTGCGCGCGCGGTCGGTCAAAAATTACTGACGGTCGATCTGCATGATCTGCGGAAGTGGGCGCTGGGGAAGTACAAACAAGTCGATGACAGTCCGTATGGTGGGGGGGCGGGGATGGTCATGCGCCCTGATGTTCTTGTTCATGCGCTGGAGGAGATTGTTGCTACTCATACGAAAGGAAACAAAGGTGATAAAAGGGACCCTTCGGCCCAGCTCAGGGCAAGTTCCGGTGACAAAGGTGGTCCGCACAGAATTTATTTTTCTCCACGAGGAAAGAAGCTCACACAATCACGTGTTGAGCAATTGGCAAAGAAGGATCATCTGCTTCTCGTCTGCGGTCGCTACGAGGGGGTCGACCAGCGTGTGATCGACGGGTGGATCGATGAGGAGATCTCGATCGGCGATTATGTGCTCACCGGCGGCGAGTTGCCCGCGATGGTGTTGATCGATGCCGTGGCGCGGCAGATTCCGGGCGTGCTCGGCAAAGAGGAATCTGCGCACGAGGAGAGCTTTTCAAAGTCTCTGCAGCGGAAAAAAGAGTATCCGCATTACACAAGACCGGAGGAATTCCGGGGGATGAAGGTGCCGGATGTTCTGCTCAGCGGGCATCATAAGAAGATTGAGGAGTGGAGAAAACAACAGTTATCGTGAATTATGAATGATACCAGGATTATCACTGTGCGCGTCCGTCCTCATGCCAAAAAGACGGTGATCAAAGACGTCATGAGCGACGGCTGCATCAAGATCGATCTCGCCGCGCCGGCGGAAGATGGGAAAGCGAATGCGGAACTCATCCGATTCCTCTCCGAAGAATTCGACGTTTCGGTGGCGCAGATTGAACTTCTTTCCGGTCAGACGAGCCGGAAGAAGGTGGTCAAAATCACTGCGTGAGTCGCTCTCTAATCCACCCCCGCAAATCCGCATACGACGGAAGGCCGACTCTCTTCTCATCCCCGATCAGGAACGCAGGGATCAGCGTCACATCATGCTGATTGATGAAGTCCTGTTGCTCCGCGAGGAGATTTTTCGTTTCCTTTGCGTCGAGACACGCGGTGAATTGCTTCGTGGACAATTCAATCTTCTTCGCAAGAGCGAGCAAAGATTTGCGATCCCGGAGTTTACCCCGAGGGTCGTCGAGGGGCGTCGCATTTCGCATGGCCTCTTCCATCAATTGGCCTTTCTCCAGTACGGTCGCGCACAGGAGAGCCGAGGCTTCGAGCGTCGAGTTCGGATACTTCTTGAGCGGTACGATCACCAGTTGCACACGGAGTTTCCCGCTCGTCATGAAGTCACTCTTCAACCGTGGCAGCATGTCCCGCATAAATTCGTTGCAGTAGTTGCAGGACTCGTTCGTGAAGACGGTGAGGAGGAGAGGTGCATCCTTCTGCCCTACCTCGATCATCCCTCGACTGGCGAGACGCTCCACGATTGCGCCTGTTCCTGTCGAGACCGATGACGACGACACTTCCTCAATTTCTACTGCCAATTCGACGGGCTCTGATGATGTCGAACTAAAGGAGACGTCACTTCTGGCGGCAGAGGATGATGCACTCGATCCCGCAGGGGCCGGATTCTGCAGCGGAGCGCAGGAACTGAGCAGGAGGGATGCCGCAAGCAGGGAGATGATCTGTCTCATCGGTGATATTCTGCTGTCCATGGCCTCCCGCGTCCACCTTCTCGGCGTTCCGATTGATGCAGTCACGATGCAGGAGGCGCTGACGGTCATTCATGGCTTTCTTGATGGCATTCGGCCAAATCACGTCATGACCCCGAATAATGAGATGCTGGTGGAGTCGACGAAGAATCCTCGATTTAAGGAAGTACTTCAAAAGAGCGCTTTGAATCTTCCCGATAGCCAAGGCCTCCTCTTCGCCGCGCGGTGGACGGGGCAAAAACTTCCTGAGCGGGTCACGGGCGTCGATACCGTGCAGACG
>CAYGNM010000101.1:3638-4384 GCA_964351275.1 uncultured Candidatus Peribacteria bacterium
GCTTTGTCAGGAATTGGATGAACGTCATTCGGTTTTCCTACTTGGAGCAGGGGAGGGTATTGCAGAGAAGGCGGCGGCTGTTCTGCAATCGCGAAATCCTCATCTGAAAATCGTCGGGACATTCAGTGGCAATCCCCGGCCGGAATATTCAGAGCAGATCATCCATGCCATCAATGCCGCGCAGCCACTACTCCTCTTGGTCGCATTCGGTGCGCCGCAGCAGGATCTCTGGATAGCGGAGCATCTTTCGGAGATGTCCTCCGTCCGCGTCGCGATGGGTGTGGGCGGGACGTTCGACTTCATCGCCGGAGTCCGAAAGCGCGCGCCGTCATTCATCAGGAGACTCGGGCTGGAATGGCTGTGGCGGTTTGTTCAAGAGCCATCGAGATGGAGGAGAATGTGGAGGGCGGTGGTGGTCTTTCCTGTGAAGATTTTGTTTGCCTGAAGCCAAGAAGATGCTACATTCATCCCGGTCAGTCGCCCTTTCTCTTTTTCAGGAGACACGTCGATGGGTCCCGAAAATGTGATCAGCGGTTGTATCGGAGTATTAATCCTCTTCTACACCGTGGTCGCCCGCTCCTACGTTCTGCAGGAGCATCGAAAATATCTCTGGGTCTTCGGGGTCATCGGCTGCTTCTTTGTTCTTCTTGGCATGCTGCCTCGCTGACAAGATGCAGACGATTGGCAAACTGCAGGGGCTTCGGCTCCTGCATTTTTTGCATTTCCCTCGCAGCCACGAAGGGCTG
>CAYGNM010000102.1:0-555 GCA_964351275.1 uncultured Candidatus Peribacteria bacterium
ATATTGTCCATTTATTATTCTACTTGCCGCTGCTTCGCCCTAACCGTATTCCTGATCAAACTCGCAACGGTCAGCGGTCCCACTCCTCCGGGAACGGGAGTGATCGCTCCCGCAATTTCCTTCACCGCATCAAAATCCACATCGCCGACAAGTCCGTCCTTGGTCCGTGTGATGCCGACGTCGATGACGATCGCGCCTTTCTTCACCATATCCGCGGTAATCAGTTTCGGCTTGCCGACCGCACTGATCAGGATGTCCGCCCGGCGCGTATGAGCGGCGAGATTTTTGGTGGCGGCATGGCAGACCGTCACGGTCGCATTTCTGTTGAGGAGCATCACGGCAAGCGGCTTGCCGACGACGTTGCTGTGGTTCACGATGACGACTTCTTTCCCGGTCACGTCTCCGTAGCCGTAGTGCTCGAGGAGGGCGATGATTCCTGAGGGTGTCGCCGGCGGCAGATGTTCAAACTCTTTCGAAAGGACAGTCTTGCCGACGTTGTACGCAGTGAAGCCGTCCACGTCTTTTTTTGGATCAATCGCGCGGAGGAAGAGGGGA
>CAYGNM010000102.1:565-4383 GCA_964351275.1 uncultured Candidatus Peribacteria bacterium
TGCAGGATGAAGCCCGCGACGTCTGGATCGCCGTTGAGCTTTTCAATCACCGCGAAGAGCTCGTCCTTCGTGACGTCCTTCTGGAGATGGAGATGCTCGTGGCGCATGCCGACCGCGTCGCAGCTCTTCACCTTCTGCTTGATGTAGCTCTCGCTCGCGGGATCGTCGCCCACCTGGATGATCACCAGTTTCGGATCGAGCGTCTTCACGAGCGGTTTCAGCTCCTGGAACATCGCATCGGCAACTTCTTTGCCGGTGAGGAGACGGGCGGTCATGATTGAATTGTACACGGTAGGGGCGATTCGCGAATCGCCCCTACGGCATCTATTTCAATTCAACCTTTCCCTCCTGCTTCACGCTTGTTTCCCCATGACTGCGGACCTGCGCATCCGACACGGTCACGAGCTGGCTGCCGATTCGGACAATCCTCTGGATATCCCGCTCGCCGCCGTACCAGTAGGTGCCGGCCTTGATGAACTCGTCCGTGTTGTCGTAATGCGTGATCGTACCGCGGAGCGTGAATCCCTGCAGGCTGACATCGTAGACGTACGCGCCCTGGAAGACGGTGTTTGCTTCGGCGCTCTTGTCCGATCCCGCCGGTCGCTTCGTGACCATGATCGGGAAGGCGAGCAGGCCGCGCTCTTTATCGAAGAGCAGAGCTTTGTGATTCTGGAGGAGGGGACTATCTGTTCCCCGGTCGCCGATCACCTCGACGGCCATTTGCTTGGGGTTGGCAACATCGGTCACATCGAATAGCGCGATCTTCAGACCCTGAACGGCCGTGTAGTAGATGGCGTCCGTCGAGTGCACTTTGTCCGCATCAATGGAAGCATCCACGTCTTTCCCAAAGCCGATCACGTGCGTGGCATCGTACGGATGCAGATAATTACTGAAGCCGGGGATCTTGAGTGCGCCGAGGACTTTGGGGCTGCGCGGATTGCTGACGTCGATCACGAAGAACGGATCGACGGTCTGGAAGGTGACCATGTACGCGCGGTCGCCCATGAAGCGCACCGAGTAGATGGTCTCGCCTCGCGCAATATCTTCCACCGCTCCCACGCGTTCCATAGTCATATTCAGGGCGTAGAGACTGTTGCTCGACGGTGTCTCTGTCCCTGTTTCCCACGAGGGGCCGACGGTGGTCGCGATGCGGAAGTGGTCTTCGTGCTCATCCATCGAGAATTGATTGAGGATGTGGCCGGGGACTTCACCCTGCGCTTTCAGCTCCACGCCGCCATCGGTGAAGGCGAAGCGGTAGACGCGGGTCGACTCGTTGTTCTCCGACGCTATCGCATTCCAGGAGTAGTTCCATCGCGTCGTTGAGACGTAGAGATTCTGGAGCGATGCGTAGATGTTCTGCGCGTTGCCGAGGACGACCGTGGTCTTCACGTCTTTTTTCAGATCATCCGTCGGTACCACCGCGACGGTCATGTACTCGGGGGAGGGGATGCGCGGGAGGATGGCGATCTTGTTGCATGGTGACGCGTCGATCGTCTTTCCGGTTTTGGAATCTTCAAATTGCGGAACAAGTTTCTCCGTCGCGCCCGCTTCCAGAATGCGCGGACCGCCGTAGGAGAAGGGTTGCTGTAAGACGAGATAGAGCTTGCTGCCGATTCTCCGCGACGAGATGGAATTGCCGTCAAAGGACACCGTCCTTTCCAGCTTAGGCAGCGCAGCGTTGGAGACATCGTAGATGCGAACGTCCGTTCGTTGACTGTACCCGGGCCACGGATAGATGCTGGGTGCCATCATCTTTGCACTGTCTCGGACCATCGGGACCGGTTGATTCATAAAGGAGCGCTGTCCGATCAGGATCAGTTTTCCGTCTTCCACATAGATTTCCGTCGGGGTCATCTCGGCGCTCACATCGATGGTGCTCTCGAGTTTCATGGATGATGCTGGTGTGGCGCGGATGATCCGGATCACCGGCTTCTCGCGGCTGCTCAAAACATAGAGGAATGTGCCGTCGGTCTTCACGATGTCCGCTTCGTCGACGCCGGCCACTTGGACGTTGGTCTGCGAATAGTCTTGCGAGCTCTGATTCGCCATTGGGGCCATTGCTTTTCCCATGGCAGGCGCTCCCGCGGCATTCTCCATCATCATCCCGTCACGCAGGTACATGCTCGGGCCACTTGCCTGCGCAGAGGCCGCGAATGCCTGGAGATCGGCGCACGTTCCGGGGTATTGAACGGACTCTGAGGCGGTGTTGATCCGGAGCCCAGGATTCTGCAGGTTGAGGAGCCCCTTCGTCGGCTGATCGGTTTTCTTTTCTGTGAGTCTCCAGATCATCTCGGCCATCTCGCCGCGTGTCAGCAAGGAGTCCAGCTGTACGACAGACGCCGGAATAGCCTTGGCAGATTCCAGTAAGCGGACGGTGGGGACGTACCATTCCTCGCCGCGCTCGTTGGAGGTTTCTCCGTAGGTCGATGCCAGGATTTTTGCGGCTTCCGCGAAATTAATATTCTTCTCCGGATGAAACGTCCCGTCGGGGTAGCCGCTGACGGCGTTGGAGCTGCGCAGCACACAGACGTATGGTGCGAACCAGGCACCGCTCGGGATATCTTTGAGCGGGGTCTTGGTGTCGACGCAGTTGTCCATCATCTGCGCGTCGAAGGCCGCGGATGCAATCACCTTCACGAACTCCGCGCGGTTGATGAAGTCGCTGGGCTTGAACGTTCCGTTCGCATATCCCTCCAGCACGCCTTTGGTCTGCAGCGCCTCGATGGCGGTGGAATACTGCGTCGATGCCTTCACATCGGTGAAAGCGAGAGTGGGTAACGGGAGAATCTGTAGACCGAGCAGAACGCTCAGCACAAGGGACACGAAACGAAGGGAACAGCGCATAGGAGAGTGGTGGAGGAATGTCTTCACTGGTGGAAACGTCGGTGGAGCGTGAACGTTACAGGAACGCACGTACGATTCCCCAGATTTTCTCCGATGTTTCTTCTTTTGCTCCGGATGTATCGATCACGTGGATCGAGGGATCTGCCGTTGCGAATGCCGTGTACCCCGCATGGATTTTCCGCTGGAAGTCATCCCGTTCAAACACTTCCTTTGACGCGCGCTTTGCGAGTCTTGTGAGTGCGATCTCCACGGGAGGCAGTGTGAAGATCGTGCAGGTTGGTCGAAGAAATTTATTGTTCAGTTCTTTCAGCTCCATAGAGTCCAATCCCTGTGCCTCAGCGTAAATAATTGTCGACGGCGAATACCGATCACAGATCACTGTTTTCCCCTCCGCAAGCGCCGGCTCAATCACGTTCTTCACGTGCCATGCTCGGTCCTCGGTAAAGAGCATTTGCAACTCCAGAGGATCGGTCACCGCGCCCGTGGAAGGGCGCATCTTCAGGAATTCCCGGATCCGGCGACCGACGGGGCCGCCCGTGGGTTCCGCAGTAAGCAGAACCAGCTGTCCGGCTGCTTCCAGACGGCGTGCCAGGAGCGCCGCGTGGGTGGAAGTTCCGGTCGCATCGGGGCCATCTAGGACGATGAAAATCCCTTTCATGTGCCCCAGTGTAGCGGTTTATCAGCAAACCCTCTTTTTTGGCTTTTACTAGCTCTACTACGATAATTCTGGTAATGTATCCCACCCCCCGAACGTCCCCTCTCCCGCATGCAAACGCTCCCTCATCGACAGGCGATCACCCCGGTCATCCTTGCGACCGCGATCCTCTGTCTCTTGTGGTATCTCTCGATGCTGGTGCAACCGGCGGCCATCGGCAATCCGGTCGCATTTGTTCTTCTCATGATCGCCGAATGTATCGGGGCCATCCAGCTGCTGGGCGTATGGATCACCATCATCGTCGGGCGCAACTCTGATA
>CAYGNM010000103.1:0-4382 GCA_964351275.1 uncultured Candidatus Peribacteria bacterium
GTAGGCGTGCGGCGCGTGCTTGTAGGCGGGCGACGGCAGCGTCGAGTTGAGCAGGAACGTGGGGAGCAGATACGCCATGTCCATCATCCGCTGTACGAAGCCGTAATACGCATTTTGGAGTTGATAATCCTGCGGCCGCAGCAGCCCGATCAGCGTCACGTCGGATTGCCGGTAGAGGCTCGTGCACAGGAAGGCGATCCCGTACGGCGCGCACAATCGAAAGAGCCGTCCCATGATCTCGGGGTCCCACCGCGGTCGCACGCGCAGAATTTTTCCGCTGAAAACGATCGAGAGCAGGAGAAGGAGAAGTGCGCCGAGTCCGCCGAATGCGAGGAGGAGATAGAGGGAGCGGACGTCGGTGGAGTCGCGCATGCCGAGGAAGACAACGAACCCCGTGAGTGACACGGTCAGGATCCGCTGCGTCACTTCTGCAATGAAGACGAAGTGGAGTTTGTACTCCACCTGGAAGACCGTGCGGAGAATCCCCGCGAGCAGTGTGAATGTTGGCACGAATGCCGCGATGGTAATCGCGATCGGGAGCGGCGACCCGCTCCAGTGGGGAATCAGCCACGCGATGAGGAGTGCGGAGCTCAGCGAGATCGCCAGGATGATTGCTCTGAGCGTCATCAAATTCCCGAGCATTCGTTGCTTATCTGTTGCTCTGGCGACTTCGCGCACGGAGACCGCGTACAAGCCGAAATCCGCCAGGATGCCGAAAATCTGCAGGTAGCCGTAGGCGGTGTTGTAATTCCCCGCGAGCTCGATCGAGAGTCCGGTCGCCACGAGCTTGACCGTCACAATGGAGAGCGCGGCCATCACCACTTGGCTGCCGAGTTGCCAGAGCGTCGACGAAGCGATTTTGCGTGTGGACATCCGAGTGAGTGTAGAGGATTTCGTCACCACTTGGCGGGCGGCGGTCCTTTCTAAGGAAGAGGTTTTGGTTTCTTGGATTTCTCCCAGTCATAGGAGACTTTTGACGCTCCACCCATCACAAGAGCGAGAGCTCCGAAAAAATTACGGCGGCTCATCAATATCTCCTGTCTGGCCGCTTGCCTTGTGTAGTCGATAGCTTCTTCCGTCAAAATGATTTTATGAACGGTGCGTCTTCCTTTCGTATAGAGAATGACGCAGTAATTTCCATCCAAAGAAACAGCAACGATATTCCAAAATTTGCCGGCGTGTTTCACAAACGGCTGATCCTGAGCGTCCACGAATGACTGCCCTATTTTGTCCTCTGCGCCTTCAATGATGCGGCGCACCTCATCATTGAATATCAGCGCGTCGCTCGTGTCGTCCGGTTGCCCGTAAAATCCGTGGATTTCGTCAGAATCGTACATAGCATGGAAATTACAGGCTGAAATCTGTCCGTCAATATTCTCCTCGCGTTCAAGTGGTTTTCCTCTATACTTGGCCTACGGATGCCCCTTCCGTTCAAACACTTCATCTCGACCAAGCAGCTCACACGGAGCTCGGCGGACGCCATTTTAGCGAAAGCTGCGGAGATGGAGAAAGTGATCGCCAGGGGTGGTGATGACCGGCTGCATGGGAAGATCCTCGCAGCGCTCTTCTACGAGCCCAGCACGCGCACGCGCCTGAGCTTCGAGAGCGCGATGAACCGGCTCGGCGGGTCGGTCATTTCCGCTGAAGGGATCCAGTTTAGTTCGATGTACAAAGGCGAGACGATTGAAGACACCATTATGATGGTCTCGGGGTACTCGGACATCATTGCCATGCGCCATCCCGAAGCGGGCAGCGCTGACCGCGCGGCTGCCGTGAGCCCCGTGCCTTTCATCAACGCCGGTGACGGCCCCGGCCAACATCCCACGCAGGCGCTCCTTGATCTCTATACAATTCAGAAGGAGTGCGGAAAGCTCGATGGCATCCGCATCGCGATGGTCGGCGATCTCCGCTACGGCCGCACGGTTCATTCGCTCAGCTTCCTCCTCGGTCTCTACAACAATGTTCACTTCACGCTGATCTCGCCGAAGGAACTCACCATGCCGCCGAAGGTCACCGATTTCTACAAAGACCACAAGATTGCCTACGCCGAAACCGAGGACATCGCCGCCGGGCTCGACTGTGACGTGCTCTACATGACGCGCGTCCAGCAGGAACGCTTCACCGATCCGGCTGAGTATGAGCGTCTCAAGCTCAAGTACATCCTCACGGCCGACATGGTCCATGGTCGCAAAACCGTCGTGATGCACCCACTCCCCCGCGTCGGTGAGATTGCGCCCGCTGTCGACGATCTTCCGAATGCCGCCTATTTCCGACAGGCTCGTAACGGAGTGCCGGTTCGGATGGCGCTGCTCGATCTCCTCCTGCAAGAATGACCCTGCCTCATGACATCCATCCTTCTCCGCGGCGGCACCATCGTGAGCTCTGAGGGGGGGCTCCCTCCTTCGTCCGCCTCGGCGGACTACGGACGGGCAGGCGGGGCCGACGTCGTGATCCGGGACGGCCATATTGAAAAGATCCTGAAGCGGCCATATGAGCCCAGGCTCATTTCGTCCAGCGACTCGAAATTTGATGAGGAAATCGATGTTTCGGGGAAGCTCCTCTTCCCCGGGCTCATCGACTGCCACGTCCACTTCCGCGAGCCGGGACTCGAGCAGAAGGAGACGATGGCGACGGGAGCGGCGGCGGCGCTGGCGGGGGGCATCACCACCGTCTGTGAGATGCCGAATACCATTCCGCCGGTGGTCACGATTGCGGCGCTGGCGGATAAAGTAAGACGGGCGGCGACGTTGAAAATAGATGCGAGATTTTTCTTCGGCGCCACCGAGCCGGCGCATCTTCAGGTTTTCCGTGAACTCTGGACGGGGTCATCTGCCGAACTACGTCGTCTGAAGGAACGCTGCTGCGGCCTCAAACTCTACTTCGATCACTCGACGGGCAATCAAGGCGCGGGAGTGGATGTTCTCGAAGAAGCGTTCAGGCTGTGTGGGGAGATCGGAGCCACGGTCGTCTGTCATTGTGAGGATGCGACCATGAATCATGAATCCTTCGCTGTCGCTCAGGACAAGTTACGAAATCTAAGTATCGAAGCACATTCAAAAATACGGCCGCCGGAGTCTGAAGAGAAGGCGGTGAAACATGCTCTTACACTTGCGAAAAAGTACGGCACACATCTCCATGTCGCGCATCTTTCCACGAAGGGTGGTTTGGATCTGATCCGAAAGGCAAAAAAATCCGGTATCACCGTCACCTGCGAAGTCGCGCCGCATCACCTCTTCCTCACCGTGGATGATTACGCCGCGCTCGGCACGCTCGCGAAGATGAATCCGCCGCTACGCACGCGGGAACATCAGGAGGCGCTCTGGGGAGGAATTGCTGATGGGACAGTCGACTGCATCTCCACCGATCATGCGCCGCACACGCTTGAGGAGAAAAAGGCGGGTGATCCATTGAAAGCGCCGAGTGGCGTCCCTGGGACGGAGACGATGTTGCCACTCCTCTTGAGCGCGGCGGCAAATCACTGGCCGCATCCGATTCCATATTCCATATTCCACATTCCACATTCCACAATCGTTCGATTATGTTTCACCAATCCCAACCGCATCTTCCATTTGGGAAAGCAGGGGATCATCGAAGGCGCGTTGGCAGATCTGATCATCGTGGATCCCAAGAAAGAGTGGACGATTAGGGGGAAGGAACTGCATTCAAAGTGTGGATGGACTCCCTATGAAAATTGGAGGGTTATTGGCAAATCCCTGCAAATAATCTCCTCTTGATCTCAATTCTTTAGTTGCTGTATAATGTACATATGAGTACATCATACGGTAACGTATCGGCTCGCCGGATCTCGCAACTTGTCTCCACGCAACAGCCGCTCTTCCATACGAATGATCTCGCGGCTCTTCTGAATATCCAAAATACCAATACCCTGCGCGTGACGCTGCATCGTCTGGAGCGGTCAGGGGTTCTCCATCGGATCTGGCGCGGTCTCTACAGCATTCTGCCGATGGAGCGCCTCGATCCTCTCCTCCTCGGGAGCGCGTGCCTCCATCGCTTCTGCTATCTGACCACCGAGTCCGTTCTTCGCGACGAGGGGGTCATCCTGCAGTCCACGCATGCCATCACCTTCGCATCGGGCGTCTCGCGTACATTTGAGATTGGCGGGCACCGCTTCGTCAGTCGCCGTCTGCATCCGAGGTTCCTCCATAATCAGGCGGGAATTCAGAAAGTCGGCGGCATCTTCCGCGCGATGCTCGAGCGGGCGATCGCCGACATGCTCTACTTCGACCCGTGGTATTCCTTCGATCGTCCCGTGGACTGGCAGCGTGTCCGTTCCCTTCAGAAGACCATCGGTTACCCCCTTACCCCGCATCGCTATGCTGATTCCGCATCCGCATGACGCCGTTCACCGCTCCTGGATGCTG
>CAYGNM010000104.1:0-4349 GCA_964351275.1 uncultured Candidatus Peribacteria bacterium
CCGGAGATGATCAAACCTTTCTCTTCCAGTTGCTTGCGATAGTCATTATTGAATTCGTAGCGGTGGCGGTGGCGCTCAGAAATGAGCTTCTCTCCATAGGCTGCAAAGGCCTTAGTCCCCGGCTTGAGTTTGCAGGGGTACGCGCCGAGCCGCAGTGTCCCGCCCTTGCTCCTCTCCTTGTATTGGCCGGGCAGGAAGTGGACGACGTACTTGTCCGGTGACAATTTTCCCTCTTCATCAAATTCTTCACTGGTGATCGTCGGGTCGTTCAGGAATGTGCGCGCGAATTCGATCGTCATGATCTGCGAGCCGAGACAGAGTCCGAGATAGGGGACTTTCTCTGTCCGCGCGTAGCGTGCCGCGGCGATCTTGCCTTCGATGCCGCGCTTGCCGAAGCCGCTCGAGACGATGATGCCCGCGCAGCCCTTCAACTTCTTCCAGATCTCTTTATCGTTCTTCTCTAGCTTTTCCGAATCGATCCAGACGATCTCGGCGTGGCGTTTCTCAAAGACCGCAGCCGTTTTGATCGATTCGATCTGGCTCAGATACGCGTCATCCAACCCCGTGTACTTGCCGACGAGGGCGATCTTCACTTTGCCTTTCGCTTGCGCGTGGCGCGTCTTGCCCTTCTCCCATTCGCGCATGTCGGGCTTCACTTTCCCCAGATCCAGTTTCGCCGCGATGATCTCCGCCATGTCAAAGGCCTGGAAGTTCAGAGGCACATCGTAGATGGACGCGACGGTGGGAGCAGGGATCACCGCCTTCCGTTCCACACCGCAGAAGTGGCTAATCTTTTCTAGAAGGTCCGTCGAAATCTTCTGATCTGCGCGTGCGAGGATCATGTCGGGATCCAGGCCGCTGCGTCGCAGATCACGGACGGAGAGCTGCGTCGGCTTCGTTTTTAGCTCTTTGCTCGCGGCGAGATAGGGGAGGAGAGTCAGGTGCGCGTGAAACACCCGGTGCGGTCCGAGTTCGAGCCGCAGCTGCCGGACGGCTTCCAGGAACGGCTCGCCTTCGATGTCGCCGACCGTCCCGCCGATTTCGATCAGCATGATATCTGCACCGGACTTCTCCGCCGCTTCGGTCATGCGCTTCTTGATCGCGTTCGTGATGTGCGGCACAACTTGAATCGTCTTGCCGAGGAATTCCCCATGCCGCTCTTTACTCAGGACTTCCTGGTAAATCTGGCCCGTCGTCACCGTGCTCAGCCTGCTCATCGGTTCATCGATAAACCGTTCGTAGTGGCCCAGATCCAGATCGGTCTCGGCACCGTCATCGGTCACAAATACTTCGCCATGCTGGAACGGACTCATGGTCCCGGGATCCACGTTCAAATACGGGTCGAGCTTCTGCACGAACACTTTGAAGCCGCACGCCTTCATGATCGCGCCGATTGAACTGACCGCGATGCCCTTACCGAGCGAGCTGCACACGCCACCTGTCACGATGATGAAGCGGCAAGTGGAGAGCGGTGAGTGGTGAGCAGGAGGACTCTGTTCTGCTCGCTTATCGCTTGCCGCTGATCGCTTCTTCATCATAGAAAAATCTGGGCAGTCCGGGTGGGAGGTTTCCCTTCACGAGGAGCCCGCCGTGTATTGTACTCGGAGGAAATTCTACGGCAAGTCATTGGCTAATACGTGGAATAAACGCTTCCATTTGCCAAAATCGGCGACCGTGTGGGAGTTTTCTATCGCAGAAGTGCTTCTTCCTGCAAACTCGCTCCCATTATTCCCGTCCAGATTTTTTCTCTCATTGCCCATGAATTCATCGACGATTGAGACAATTGTCTTAGGTCATCTATCGAGTGTGAAAAATGAAGAGGTAAAATCTGTTGGTGCATCATTGCTCAAACAGTGGAAGAACAGCCCACCCGGTGCTGATTTTTGCAATTCCCATGTTCTTCCTGCCATTGAAGGTCTTCAAAACAAACCACGAAAGAAAGCGTTCCATGTACTCCGCAGAATCAAGGACGATATTGCCAATATTGCAGCAGATGCTTCGCGTCGAATTGAGCAGCAGCGCAAGAGTGCGGAAATGATGAAGCAAGAATTTCTTCATGGCTCGGAAGTGGTTGAGCGGCAGCGTCGTGGCGTTGTCTATTTTGGTTCAGCACGGTCGAAACCGGGCGACCCGGATTATGAAGCAGGGCGGGAACTTGGTCGTGAAACTGCTCTTCTCTTAAAAGTCACTTCCTGGTCCGGGGCAGGGCCCGGCGCAATGGAAGCGCCCATTATTGGTGCAAAAGAGGCCGGGGGAGCCGTAGGAGGCATCAAGATAATTCTCAATAATACGGAGTCGGCATTCGAGCAGGATGTATCGAGCATTTTTAAGTCTGATGAAGTGGCTCAAATGAATTTTTTCGGTCCACGGAAAACGTGTCTTGTTGATTCCGCCATGGCGGAGACTCCGGACATGCGTCGCGCCGTGATCGCTTTGCCGGGGGGATTTGGGACACTGGATGAATTGTTTGAGCTTGTCACCTTGAAACAACTGCACAAACTTGGAACAAAAGGAAAACTGCCGATTCTCCTCATGAATTACGGCGGATACTATGACAAGCTGCTGGATTTTTGCCGACACATGTTGGCGGAGAAAAAGATCAGTGAAAAAGACATGAGAGACATCTTCACGGTATGCAAAACGAATAAGGAGGCATTGGATTATCTGGCACAGGAGTTCGCCATTCCTGACGAAGAGCGGACGTACGACCAGCGTCTGCAACCGTGGTCATTGTGGTATCCGCAGGATGCGGACGAGCGACCTGAGCTAAACCTGCATGCGTAGGATGGCACGCATTCTTTACTTCATCATTCCCTTGATGTCTTTCACCCCCTTCTTGGCGTATCGCTTCGCCTCCGTCATTCCTTTCTTCGCGTACTTCTCCAGCTCCTTCTGCGCGACGCCGAGCTTCTTGCTCGCATAAGCCTTCGCTTTCTTATAGTTCTTCTGTACGTCCTCGCTCTCCACAAAACCCTGCACTTCCTTGGCGACCTTCTTGCCGTCCTTGGTCAGTTGTTCACCGAGCATCTTGGCCATTGCTTCGGCGTTGGGGGCTTCGGCCATCTGCTTGCGCAGTTTGTCGTTGCTCAGAATGTAGCCGGCGAGCGCGCCGCCGAGTGTGCCGAGGAGGAGGGAGAATTTTCTCATAGGGAGAGTGCGGGAAGAGATTTACAGTGTAGAGGACGTTGGAGGAGAGCGAAAGATTACAAATAAAGGAAACAAGTACAAAATGACATCCATACGCCCGTCACTTCACCACAGTTCCTCGTACGCTCCCGGCTCCACCGGGAGCTACTCGGAATGACAAGGAAAATATTTATTAAAAGCCTCTCGATACGAAAACCGCTCTACGGTTATCTACTCGAGGCCGTGTGCGAGAATGGTCTCGCCGAGTAGCTCCGCACGGAGTGCGGAGCGTATCGAGGCGCTGTTTAAAGAGCGCTCCTGTCATTCCGAGTAGCTCGTTTCGGAGAAACGAGCGTACGAGGAATTGCGTTTAGCGTGTCTCTCTCAACGACTCCAGCTGCGCCTTCGTCATGATCTCCAGCAGCTCCTCATCACTCGCCCCCTTTATTGCGCTCACCGACCCGAACTTTGCGAAGAGTTTCTTCATGGTGTCTTCGCTGATGCCGGGAATCTCATCGAGTGACGAGGCGGTCATTGCGTTCTTGGCGCGCTTTTCACGGTGAGCGTTGCTGAAGCGGTGCGCTTCGTCACGCAGGCGCATCAGCAGGAATTTCGCGGGTGATTCGGCAGGGCAGGGGATCGGGTCGCTCTGACCCGGAACGAATATCTCCTCTTCGCGCTTCGCCAGGCCGATGACGGGGATCTCGACTTGAAAGGACTTCAGTGCGTCGACGGCAGTACTCAGTTGACCTTTCCCTCCATCAATTACGAGGAGATCCGGACGCGCGGTCAGTGATGGATCGATTTTGTTCTGGTGCACTTCCCACATCATGATCACGCCGAGGGGTGATTCGGGATGTTCCGCTACAAAAGCAGCCGTGCTCTCGGCGAGGACTTTTGGCGGGTTGATCACATACCGGAATCCGATGCGCGCGTAATATTCCTCCAGTTCCGGATTGCAGATCACATAGACTTTGCCTTTCTTTACCGACCGGAGAATTTTCCGGACGATGAACTGCCCCAGACGTCCTCCGCGGAAACTCTCATTCACCCAGATGGATTTCATTTCGACGATGCCCTGGGGGTGCTTCACCAGTCTCCCGAATCCGACAATCTCTCCTTCATTCCTGGCGACGAGGTACGTTTTGTAGTCGATGCTCTTGTCGCTCATGTCCTCGCGGTGGGCGGCGTGAATGTCCTCAATGATTTTCTGCTCTTTTTTC
>CAYGNM010000105.1:0-4332 GCA_964351275.1 uncultured Candidatus Peribacteria bacterium
CACGATTCCCGTATCGGCTCCACTCTGGCATATCGTTGATGCGACGGGCCTGACGATTGGCTTTGTCTCGTCGAAGGTCGCAGTGGTCCTGCGTGGCAAGCATCGTCCGAGCTTCTCGCCGCATCAGCTCTGCGGCGATCACGTGATCGTCATTAACGTCGAGAAACTCTCGGTGAGTCCCGAGAAAGGCCGCCGCAAGACGTACTTCCACCACACGGGGTACATCGGTCACAGTCACACCAAGACGCTCACGAAGATGATGGAGGACACGCCGGAGAAGACCATCGAGAAGGCTGTTCACGGCATGCTCCCCAAGAACAGACTGCGACATGCGATGCTGCGCAGGTTGCATGTGATGCAGGGGGATAAGCATAAGTATGCGCCGCAGAAGCCGAAGGCGTTAGACCTGTCTGTTATTTGATGTAATTTTCCTTTATTCTCACCCCCTCATCCGGCACCGCGACGGTGCCACCTTCTCCCACGGGGAGAAGGACCCTTCCCTTCTAGTATGACTACCTCCCGTTCCTATCTCGCCGGCCTCGGAAAGCGCAAGACTGCCCGCGCGCGCGTGAAGCTGTACCAGGAAGGTTCCGGTGAGGTCACGATCAATGGCATGAAGCTGAAGGAGTACTTCTCCGGCTACGCGATTGAGAACGCCACGGCTCCTCTCACGCTTGCGGGGATCGCCAAGACCGTCGATATCGAAGCCAACGTCTCTGGTGGGGGCAAAGAAGGCCAGTCTGATGCAGTCCGCCACGGCATCAGCCGGGCGCTTCTGCTCCTGAACCCCGACTTCCGTCCTGACCTGAAACGCGCGGGGTTCTTGCGCCGCGATGCGCGCATCAAAGAGAGAAAGAAGCCGGGCTTGAAGAGGGCACGCAGAGCGCCGCAGTTCAGCAAGCGCTGATTCTTCGGCCGATAGCGCGTGATTTACAATACGTCAGTTTTATTGTATAATACAATAAGATCTTTCACATACACATACCCCCTACTCATGCCCGTTGTTTTGTCGGTCATCACTTTCTTGAACGTGTTGTTCTTGAAGTGATCCGATGTTCTGCGTTTCCCACGCTCCGGTTGTTTTCTGCATGGTGAGATGCAGAATGACAGCGGGAATGCCGTGGGGGGAGAGATTCCATGAAACAGCTTTGCGCGATCGCGGTTCTGTTCTGCCTGGGTCAGTCGGTCGAGGCTCAGAACAAGTACTACGTGACAATCAACATCATGGATGAGAAAATTGTCTTTTCGATCGAGAAGGACACAAAGTTCTCATTTAGTGATGGGAGTAGCCGAATTGTCGCGACGACCAAGATTTTTGAGATCAAGAAATCGGAAAAACTGGATCGGATCCAAATTGTTCCTATTGAGATTGAGGGAGAGGACATCGTTATCGACTCTCATTTTCAAGGACAATTGATCCGAGTCAATCTTGATCCCAACCGCTATATTGCGACCTTCGCAATTCCGAAAAAAAAGTAAATCGTGGGCTCATCTCTACGGCAAACAGCCCCTCTCTCACCGGAGGGGTTGTTTCTAATTCTTCATATTCCCCTCACTCTAACTCTCTCCCCTGGGGAGAGAGGATGTATGTGTTTTGTTTTTACGCGATTAGCATCTTCACGTAATACAAACTCTTCCCGTCGTCTGTGTCCAAAATGAACTTCGCGTCCAACTGGCTCAGATTCATGATCGTCTGGCACATTTTGAGGAGCATGCCCGGGGGAATGGCAATGCCGGATTCGATGCAGGTGGCGCACAGGCCGGCGGCGTCCTTGGAGCGCAGGTAGCGCTCGCCGCGGTTTTGGATCACATTCCTCAGCGATTCCTGCACGGTCAGCACAAAGCGCTCCACGTACGTTTCGAGCTCTTCCACGGGAACGTACTCGACCTCCGGGAGGGCTTCGAGGATATCCAAGTCGCTGTGAATGGCGTGGGCAATACAAGCGTCCAGAGTCATTGTTTGTTTTTGGGAAATCCAACTATTATAGCGGAAATGCCTTGGACTGCCTAGGGTTTTCTCCCCTGGATCCTAGAAATCCTCGTAATAAAGGTGACTTTGTTCCGGTCCTCTATCCCCCCATCCCTGCCCTTCCCCCTATGGGGGAAGGGGGCTGTATAGTAAGGATATGGATGTGAGACTGACCCCTCATAGGCGCTTCGTATTAGGCGTTGTAGCCGCTTTCTTTGTTCTATCGGGTCTTGTCTACGGCAAAGCCGTTCTCCAGAGCGAATTTGTGCGGTGGGATGACGGGATGCTGGTGTACGAGAACCCGGCGATCCGGGAGATCTCACCCGCGACCATCGCCCACATCTTCAGTACCTATGATCCCGAGCTGTACATCCCGATCACGTTCCTCAGCTACCAGATCGACTACCAGATCGGGGGGATTCATCCGCTGCAGTATCACCTGACGAATTTTCTGTTTCATACGATGAATGCGTTGCTGGTGGCGTGGTTTGTGACGTTGCTGTTTAGAAAAAAACAGCACGCGCCCGGGGACGGGCGCGCTGGGAATTTCTATCGTGGCCTCGGGATTTTTTGCGGATTACTATTTCTGGTCCATCCATTGCACACCGAGGGCATCATGTGGGTGAGCGGGCGCAAAGATCTGCTTTCGACGTTCTTCCTACTGCTGACGCTTATCTACTGGATGCGTTGCCGAGCCCATCCCGTGCGGCGGTGGTACCTGATGGCCGTCGGGTTCTTCGCGCTGGCGCTGATGTCGAAGGTGATGGCGATTACGTTGCCGGTGATTTTATTGTTGATGGATTGGCGGGACGGGCGATGCAATGGATGGATTCATTGGCGAAGCGACGGGCGATCCACCGGATCGCCCCTACGGCATATTCGGGAAATATTCGTCGAAAAAATTCCATTCTTTGCGTTGGCCGTCATCTTTGGATTGATCGGCATTGGCGGGAAGACGAAGACTGTCGCCTCCTCCTCCACAATGGAGAAGATCCTCATGGCGGGGAAATCCTCGATGTTCTACCTGCGGAAGATTCTCTGGCCGGATAATTTCTCGCTTCTGTATCCCTACCATCACGATGTCGTGATCACGTCGCCGGATTTTTACGTGCCGATTCTTGTGTGGGCGGGAATTCTGATCTTCATTATTGGTGGCCTGTATTTCGCGGCCAGGGATGGCCGCGCTGGTTCCGCTGTACGTGATTTCACATTTGGGATCGCCCTGTACGTTATTACCGTCGCACCGACGTTCCTCAACTTCACCAAGGGCGGCGATCTGGATGTGTATTTCGCATCGGATCGGTATGCGTATGTGCCGTCGATTGGGGTGTTTATTGCCATTATTGCGCTGACGAGATGGGTCATTGAGAAGACCGGCGCAACGGCGGGCGACCCATCGGGTCGCCCGTACGTGCGCCGGGGGATGATCACGGTTGTGGCGTGCATCGTTATCGCCTTGGGTATCCGGTCGTACGTGCAATCGCAGGTGTGGCGGACGACGTACACGCTGCTGACGAACGTTCTCGTTCACTATCCCGAATCGCACGTCGCGCACAATAATATCGGCAATGCCTGGAGACTCGAGGGTCGGCTGGATGATGCCATCGGGGAATTTGAGAAGGCTCTGGCGATCCGGCCGCATGCGAAGATCTACGCGAACCTCGGGGCCGTCTACCGCAAGCAGGGGAAGATCACGGAGGCGCTCGACACGTACGGGAAGGGCATCGCGCTTAATCCGCACAGCCGCGAAATTTACATGGGCCGCGCGCTCGTCTGGATCGATCAGAAGGATTACGTCAGGGCCGAGCAGGATCTGCTGCGTGCGATGCAGGAAGATCCGACGTATCTGGAAGCGCACATCAACCTGGGCGCGACATACGCATACGCGGGGAACATGCCGAAGGCGATCGAGCAGTACCGCATCGCGATCGCACTGAACCCCTTCTACGCCGATGTCCGTTTCAATATGGGCGTCGCGCTGCAGTCCACGGGCGATATCGAGGGAGCCATGGCGCAGTACGAGCGGGCAGTGCACCTAGCACCACGGTCGATTGCGCCGCACATCAACTATGGGATACTCCTCTACAAGACGGGGGATGTTGAGGGGGCGCGGCAGCAGTTCGAAGAGATTCTCAACATCGATCCGGAGAATGCGACGGCGAGGGGGGCGTTGAGGCAGATTGGAGAATGATCATCTTGTGAGCCTGCGGGCGATGCGCTGCGGCGCAACAAGCCGCCATTTTCTTTGCTGCGTCCAAAGAAAATGGCGAAAAAGAAAGGACGCCCGCGCCAACTTCCCACTCCGTACGCCCCTTCACACCCCGTGGCGCGCGACCCCCCCGTGTTTTCTTTGTTGTTTTGTC